>JACOUP010000001.1 GCA_016177765.1 Deltaproteobacteria bacterium
AGGTGGAGAGGGCAAGAATCAGGTACCCTCTCCCTTGACGGGAGAGGGCGAGGGTGAGGGTGCCAAAACAAGCACCTCCGGTTTCTCCAAAACAATCTCTTACACCCTCTCTTCAGGGGATGGTTTAAAAACAGTCTATCTGCATCTCAAAGACTCTGACGGGAGGAGGAGTAGTTCCAGTTCTACAATTACCCTGGACATGACCCCTCCCCAAGGGACTCTGTTGATTGACAACGGCAACAAGCTCACACTGGAGTCGGATGCGGATGTCTCAGAGTCGGTCACCACGACAGACAACAGTGGGATTATCGCCTATCTCTTCTCCACAGACTCCACCCCTCCTACTGTTTCTTCCAGCTCCTGGGTGGCGGTCAGTTCCACCAGTTCACTCACCCAAAGCCAGAACACCACACTTGCTTCACCGATGAGGGGCAAAAAGACCCTTTACGTCCATCTCAAAGACAAGGCAAACAACATCCGGACACTCTCGGATGAGATTGAGGTGTTGAGGATTTTGACAACTGGCAACGAAACCGGTTTTGGGCAGTATACCTCTATTGCTGTTGACTCATCGGGAAACCCCTCCATCTCCCTTTACAGGGGTTTAACTAGTGATCTGGGACTGAATTCTAATCCAAACTTTAGTCAAAACGGAAATAACGCCGCTTTTAGCTACACCGGTATTGATGGCATTGGGGATGTCGGTGCCGGGACCTCGATTGCGGTGGATTCCAACAACAAGCTCCATATCGCCTACAGGGATACGACCAATAGTACTCTCAAGTATGCCACCAACAAGAGCGGCTCCTGGGCGACTGAAACCATCGAGGCGGGGGGGGTCTCTCCCTCCATTGCGGTCGATTCCAACGGCACGGTGCATATCTCTCATCAGGCTTCTAGCAAGGTACGGTATGTCACAGGAACAGCGGGGAGTTGGAGTAGTCAGCAGGTTATATCCAATGGTGTCTTTAACCTAACCTCTTCTCTAGCTTTGGATTCCAACAATAAAGTGTATATTACTGCCACTTCGTTTAACACTCCCTTTCAACTTCAATACGCGACAAATAAAACTGGTTCATGGAATGAGGAAACAATTGTCACTGGAGATGCAGTAGGCCCTTCAATTTTGATAGGTCATGATGGAGTTGTTTATGTTCCTTATACTACTCCATCGATGAAATTGGCAAAAAACAGTGGTTCTGGTTGGACGACTTCCACAATTGATACAGTAGCCAGTGGCTTAACCGGCATTGCTATTGATTCCAAAGGATTCCTCCACATCTGTTACTACGACTCCACCAACAAAGACCTCAAATACGCGACCAACCTTACCGGTAGCTGGGTCACGATGACCTTAGATTCAACCGGGGATGTGGGAAATTACTGTGACATCGCGATTGATTCGAATGATAGGTTGCATATCTCTTACTACGATGCGACGAATGGTCGGGCAAAATATGCGACGACGGGGGATTGATGGTTCGTATCCCCTCCCAACCTCCCCTTACTCTAAGGGGAGGGGTTCCAATCCCCCCTCTTAGGGTAAGAGGGGGTGAGGGGGAGATACCGTTACTGAGGGACACAGGAAAAATCACAGGAAAGACCGGCTGAAAAACAGGTGGTCAGGTAACTATTACAAATGACCGCCGGACTGAGATTGCTGGGATTGGCATCATCCTGATACACCATCACCTCATCCATGAGTCCGTTAAAGACATTATCCACTGAACCACCGTCGCCGCCCCATGAACGAGAGGCCCCGATACGGGCCTCAGCAGGGGTGTCCGCACTTTCCGTCAGGGAGAGGGCATTCACCACAGGAATCACCTTCTGCGATTGCCCGTCAATATAAAGCCTGATACTGGAGACATCCACCAAGCGTGAACCGGCATAACTCATCGCAACATGGTGCCAGTTGGTGTCTGTTATCGTCGTCTCCGTCCTGCCCTCAATGTAACGGTTTGCGTTATTCTGGCTCCTTATCATAAAGTCTACCGTGTTGGCAGACCCATTGAGAACACTTTGACCCCCTGAAAGAATGGCAAAATTGTAACCCCGACCTGTCGGGTCTGTCATATCCATCTTGGAGAAAATAGTGTCGTCGTTGGGTGAATCGGCAGAATTACGCCTGACCCAGGACTCAATCATAAAAGAAGAACCAGTATCAAATTTTAGACGAGCCGCATTGCCAAGGTTAATATAGTTACTCCGATCATCAAACGAAAGGGCCGATCCGCTGATACCGGGTGTCCGCAACAGCCCACTGATCAACTGACCATTAATCCCCCTGATCGAATCAATAGCATCCCCAGACCCCTCATTAAAAGACCACCAGCTCACCACAGGCGCCGTCGTCGAAAAAGTGCGGGTGGAGGTGGCGTTGGAATTATCATTTGGAGTGACATTCAAACGAAATTTCTTGTTAACAGAACTAGCTCCAAGTTCATTCACATAATAACCTGTGGTAATTGATCCTAGTTGAGTAGCCTCTGTCCACATTCCAAGACCATCAGCAAAAATCTGATAACTCACTTGATAGGTTGAATCCGGATAGATCATCCTCCCCGCCGGGTCTTTCTCACCCCTCCATGCAAACAGGGCCTTGGTCGGGGGGAGTTTCATCCCCGGGGTGGGGAGGAGGATGATCGGGGAGCGAGGGTCGGGGCATGGTTCGACAAGCTCACCATGTCCGAAAAAGGTTCGACGACAATCCCGGCGAATCTCATCGACGGAGAGGGCGCGGTTGTAGATCGATACTTCATCCAACGCCCCCTTGAAAGAATTGGCCCCAACCCTCCGACCGATCTCCGCCATCCCTGGAACGGTATTCCAACCCTTCTCCTCCTCAGAAATCAGCACCCCGTTCCAATAAATCCTGACCATCTTCCCATCGTAGGTGTAACCCAAAACACCTTGTGTCATTCCGGTCGTCACAGGGGTTGTATCGTTGTTGATACCAACCAAACGCACCGTCGGTGTCGAACAACCGCTCAGGTCAATCCTGTTCATCCCATCATTCACCTCGGAACCGTACCAAAAGGGATTCCGATAGGCTTGGCAATCCCCACCGGCAATAGCCTCATCCCACCGGAACCACAAGAATACCGACCGTGACGAAGCACCGGTCGGAAAACCGTTGCTCGATAACGCCACATAATCACTCGTACCGTTAAACAAGAGCCCTTTGCCGGAAACCCCGCTGACCCATTGCGGCCCGGACAACAACCCGGTGTTCAAACCGGTGCTGTCCCTTGCCCCGGAACCGGAACCTTCCTCAAACCGCCACCAGCTCACAAGATTGTTATCCAAAATAGTCCCAATCCCCACCACCGGAGAAGAGGACAACCCCTGGTAATCAACCGCCTTGACCTCCATCCGGTAATCAGACTTGGCCCCCAAGGTGAGTGGAGTTACCATCTCCCCATAACCGGTCCGCTTGAGTTGACAAACGGAACGGTAATCCCCACCCCCCACCAAACGGTTTTCCGTCAGGTTCGAACAGGTGATCACCTCACCCCCGTTCGACGTCACCGTCACTGTGTAACTCGCAAGGTCTTCATTGCCGTCCGGATCCGATCCGTCCCAGGCGATCGTAAAGTCACCAGGCAAACGATTCCCCTCCAAACGAACATTGGAGATAACAGGAACCTGCGAACTGGTTCTCCTGAATTTTATCGGAACTCTCTCCTCATAAGCATTATGTTTGAGTGAAGAAGATTGGCCAAAAGACGGGTCACCGAAGAATCCTGATCGGCTATCCCCAGCAAACGCTCCACCCCATTACCGATAAGTTTGACCGAAACCGCTTCCAGACCGGAAGGGTCATCCAGTTCCCAAATAAAGGAGGCAGGGCCGTTGATCTCCTGATCTTTCTGCAAATCCAACCGGACACGACTGGGCCCTTTGGTATCTTCGTTATTAAAGGCAGAAAAGGTGAAGGTGGTTTCCCCCACAAGACCGTACTTGTCTTTGACACGAACCTTAAAGGCCATCGTCCCGACCAAATCCCCCACCACAAACCGGTCCGTCTCAATCAACAAAATCATCTGTTTCTTCTTCAAAATCTCGTCTGTTGGTGTCAAAACATGAATTCCATAGCTCGGGGAGACAACCAACATCTCTTTAATATCGAAAGGGAACGGCTTGTCCCCATCGATAACAGCCCTTATCAAAACTTCCGCATCCCCGGTCAAAGAATCAAAAAAGGTGGAACCGGGCTTGGGCAGGGAAACAGAGTTGTTTGTCAGAATATCCCCGCGCGTGGCGGAAAGAGAGGGACCCCCCTGGGGGATTGAATTCTTGGAATAAAGGTCACTCTTGTAAACATACTCCGCCAAATTCCCAAAACCATCCCCATCCAGGTCCAAACCGGGGGTCCCCTCGTAAACCGCCTCCCAGTTGGCCTCATCTCCCAAATAAGAAACATTCATCTCCTCCCCAACCGCCGTGAGATTCCTTCGCACCAAATGCTCCAGTTCTACCGTTTCCTTTGGTGAAATATCCCCCTCATAAATCACCGTGACATCAAAGGTGGATCCGGTCGGAACCGTCACCGTCCCCCGAAAACTGTTCGTCTCCGGATCCAGCTCCATCTCGTGCCGCTCCTCCGGATCGGTAGAAACAACCGCATAAGCCTTTAACGGAATCCCCAAATCCAACAACGCCTGCGGAATGGCCGACTCAAACCCGGAATCACCGGAAGAACAGCTGATGAGGGAGAGGAAGAGGAAAAGGGGTATTAAGGAATAGAGGGTCTTTTTCATCGTGAATTCCCAAAAACCGGTGAATCAATAGTGATATCGGTGCCATCCCCGCCACCCCCACTCCCCGCCACCGCAAAACCGATCCCCATCCCAAGACCAGCCATCAAAACACCGCTCGCAATCCAGAAGATCGGCTTCTTGTAAAATGGTTTCCTTTCAGTGGTTCTTAACGCCAAAGGAGCTGGTATCGGCTCGGAGCGTTGTGGCCTCGCCGACGAGTCAAGGCGAGCCTGATCGATCATGGTATTGGTGCGAGCCTCTTCGTAGGTCTTGATCATCCGGGGAGGGTAGAGCTTCGGGTCCGGACGGTAGCTCGGGTCCAACTGGACCACCTTCTCCAACCCCGTCACGGCAGACCTCCTGCGACCATCCGCCAGGTCAATCATCGCCATGAGAAGGGAGGCCTCAATAAATTGATCTCTGACCACTCCTTCCAGTTTCATGGAGGAAACAAGGGCCATCGCCTTCTCCGACTTCACCCGCGCCTTGGTCCATTCCATCTGGTAATAATGGTTCCGGGCCTCATGAATAAGCGTCGCTAAATCGCCGGATTCTGTGGGGATTGCAGGCCCAGCAAAAAGGGTAGGGGGGAAGAGGAGGGTCAGGACAAGCGGAATCAGGAGAAATCTGGAGAAAAAACCAAACCTTTTGCCGTCCATGGTCACCCTCACCCCGACCCTCTCCCATCCAGGGAGAGGGGGGTTTTTCTGAGGCTCCCCCGCGCCAAACTGGTTAGTTTATCGGTCACCATTTGTCAATGTTGCTATAATTATCGGCCTCCCCCTCACCCTGACCCTCTCCCCAAGAGGGAGAGGGAGGGATGACGGGAACCGTTTAATGCTTTAATCCTCCCCACGGTGTGTCAACGGATCGTTCCACTTTTCCCGTAGCAACTTTGCCCGGGGGGAGACATTCCGCCGTCTTCTTTTCTGACAGCCCGCCCAAACCCGGAATGGAAAGGGCTGTCTTCTCTTCCGTCTGGCTCTTGGTGGAGACCTTGTCATCCTTCAAAAGAAGGCACTGGTCCTTGCCGTAGTACCAGGTGGCGTAGTTCCCCTCGTGCTGTTCTACCTTGCTGGGGCCGGATTCCATTGCCTTGACCACTTCCTGCGAGGTCATGCCGGGATAGACCAGGGCAAATTTTGAACCGGCACAGGCTCCGAGGCTCGCCGCCGTCAGCAGGACCGTCAGGATCTTCTTGATTCTTTCTTTTTCCTTCTTGTTGACCGGCTTATTCATCGGATTCTCCTTTTTTCCCCTCACCCAACCCCCTCCCGAGATGGGAGAGGGAAGGGAGAGCCAGGGAGTTCGTTTTTTACTTGGCTACGATGACATCACCATTAATGACGGTATCACCGTTGTTGTTATTGCCATTGATGATTGTCACGCTGTTGTTATTGTTGCTGTTGGTCGTACTATTATCAATGACAGTGTTATTAGAATTGATATTGGTATTATTATTGGAATTGATGGTGTTGTTGAAATTGCTGTTATTGTTTCCAGTATTGAACGTGATCTTGTCACGCCCCGCAGAACCGTCAGCATCAGATACAGAATTGGATTTCTCGCTATCGTCTTCTGATCCACAATTGCTCCCCTTCATGGAGAGATCGAAACAACTTCCGGATAGGGAACAACTGACCTTTTCGCCACAGAGGGTGCCGTCGATATTGCCTTCGATTGAACAAGCGGTGGCAGAGGCATCAACCTTGAAATCATAGGTTAGCTCCCCTTCACAGGTCCCGCTGATCTTGAGGGAGGCTGTCTCCGTAATGACAATCGCCACGTTATTGCTCGGCCCCTTGATCGTTCCCTGCTGGCCGACGGTTCCGGTCAGAAAGAACCCGGATTCGTCGACGTCGCTGGTGGACGCAGAATCGGCCATGGCACAACCGTCAAAGGTGATTGACTCATCCAGAGAAAGATCGACTGAATCTGCCCCCGCCTGCCCTTTGAGACTGCCGGTCGCCTTTGCCGATCCTTTCTGACAAGGAATGGTTTCGGAGGCGGTCTCATCGACCGTTGTCGTTGCCGTTTGAAGCGCCTGAAAGGCAGATGTGGATTGGCTTCCTTGAGAGGAGGTGGCACTAAAGAGTGCTGAAGTCACTCCCTTAACCGCCTTACCACTGACTGAACCGGATGATACCTGTTCGTTTTCCTCACCCCCACCACCGCAGGCGGCTAAACTCGACGCCGCTAGCAGGACCATCAGGATCTTTTTGATTCTTTCTTTTTCCTTCTTATTCATCTTCTTCATTGGGTTCTCCTTTTTTCCCCTCACCCAACCCTCTCCCGAGATGGGAGAGGGAATGGGAGCAGGTAAAAACTACTTTTTGCTATCGTCATCATCGTCGTCTTTTTTGTCTTTGGCTTTATCCTTGGCGTTCTCATCATCTTCCTCCCCAAACGTATCCTCAGAGAGGGATGGGTTGCCGCAGTTCCCGCTGACCTCAGAGTTAACCCTCTCCCCGCAGATGGTTCCCGAAACAGTGCCGGTACTGGTGCAAACTTTGTCCGAACCTTTTAAAGTCACCTCAAACTGCAAAGAGCCTTCACAGGCACCGCTGATCCTGATGTTACCGGTCTGGCTCACGCTAAAATAAGGATTTTCTTCCGAACCATTCACCTTAGCTTTTTCACCGATCGTGCCATCCAGGACAAATGTGGATTCGTCAACGTCCTTGGTAGAGGTCATGTTGGCCGGTGCACATTTGTTGAGAACAACATCACTCACGACGTCCAGATTGACACTGGTGACCTCTTCCGATTGATCGTCCGTGGTGACCGAACCTTTCACGGACTGACTAACATCCGCAGATCCGGAGGAGCAGGGGAGGACCACCTTCTCGCTCTGATCAAAGTTAGTCGTTAAGGCTTGCAGTTGAATATCCCCAGATGCCGAGTTCTGCATCACCACTGCCATAACCCCTTTGGCCGCCTTGACAGTCTCCTTGGAAGGACCATCACCTCCGCCGCAGGCGGCTAAACTTGATGCCGTCAGCAGGACCATCAGGATCTTTTTGATCTTTGTTTTTTCCTTCTTGTTCGTCTTCTTCATTGGGTTCTCCTTTTTTCCTTCCAGCGATCGCTCCCCTCGTGCCGGTTGGTGGTTTTTAAATTTTGGCAGGTGTCTTTGTTCCCATCGCAAGGGGGAGCCCCGCTTTGGGAACTGACCGGATTTTGGTCAACGACACCTGCCATGGTATTCTCTATAGCAACCGGCGTGCCAAGTGCCGGGGAGCCATTAAATGCATCGTAGGGGCGTATGGCCGTGTGCCCCTACTTAAAAACGGTTCGAAAATCGAACCACGGTACGAAAATCGAACCGTTCACCAAACCTTTCAAAACCAGTTTTGTGCTCAGGAGAGGCTTGGCACGCCTCTTGCTAAAGGAAGACTTGTGACGATTTTAAAAACAACAACGGGAGCTCTGAAAAAGAGACCCAAAATAAAAAGGAGGAAGTGAGATGAAGAGACAAGTCATAGGGACACTAGCTGTGACCCTGTTAACAGTAGGGATAGGAGGGACAGGCTGGAGTCAGACCAACATCAGCCCTTCTGCCAGCCTTAATCCCTCTGCTAACGTTAGCCCTTCCGCCAGCCTCAATCCTACTGCCAACATTAATCCTTCCCTTAGCGCCAGTGCCTCCGCCGGTAGTATTAACCCTTCCCTCAATTTTGGTTGGTCCTCCACTGAGGCGAATCAACAGGCTGGCCATCACAACATTACGCAGACAGGGAAAGGCTCTGCCGGCCGGGACAAATACGAAATGGGAGACAATTCCCGAGTCAGCAATTCGAATAATATCCGCACTGACTCGAATAACACGACCAATACTGATTCCAATAATCGTTTCACCGATTACAGCATGAAAAATAGTGGCAATGACAGCCGACAGTGGAACGACAACGGTGTCCATATTGACAACAGGGATTTCAGCAACAACGCGAATCTGAGCGACAACCGTATTGATAACAGAAATTTCAGCGACAACCGTCAATGGAGTGCCGCGAATAGTTTTAATACGACAGATAGCCACAACTTCACTGATAATCGAACCCTGTACATGACAGGTCCGAACGCCGCTGACGGCCGAGGCACGAACAGTAACATGAACGACGTTCGAAACAGGAACATGAATAACAGTGGTCAGGGAGGACAAGCGGAAGGGTGGAATTGGTAAATTCAATGAGAAACCAACAAACAGAAAAGGAGAAGACTCAAATGAAAAAGACAATAAAAGGGTGCTTCACCCAAGGCGCACTGGCTGTCGCCCTGTTAACAGCCGGGATCGGAAGTCAAGCATGGGGATGGGGTTTCGATGTCAGTGCCTCCTCTAGTGAAGCGAACCGACAGGGTGGGGCCGGGAACATACAGCAGACCGGTAGAAATTCTGCCGGTAGAGACAAATACGAAATGGGAGATAATGGTACAGTCAGTAACTCCAACAACACCAATACTAACTCTAATAACAAGATAAACACTAATTCCAATAACCGTTTCTACGATAATAGCGTCAAAGATAGCAACAACGATAACCGGCAGTGGAACGACAGCCGTTCCTACAGCGACAGTCGAGACTTGAGCGATAATAGAAACTTGAGCGACAACCGGATCGATGGCCGGAATTTGAGCGACAACCGTGTCGATGCCCGTCAAGTACATACGACAGACAGCCATAACTACACGGATGGTCGCAGTATGATTGATGCACGTCAGACGCATGATACCAAGTACATGGATATCAAGGCCGGCGATAATTCCGCCATCGTTGCCGGGAACTATGCGCCGAGCCTCGGTGTTGGAAAAATCGAGATGGGTAATTTCTCCGGTTCCAATAACCAGATCAACAACTCCCTCTCCGGCTATTTCGGGGTGGGAAATGTCATCAACAGCAACAACGTACCGGCAAGTAAATAATCCATGGAGAGAACTGTCATGAAAACAAAACGGAACAAAATCCTGAAAAAAGCGGTCCCTCTCCTGGCCCTCGGGTTGGTGCTGGGTCTACCGCTTACGACCGAGGCGGCCTGTCTGAGGGACTGCGCCCAAGATAACGCCCAAGACAGCGGAAGAGCGGGGAATTCCTACTCCGGCTACGGGACGAACAGTTACCGGGACCGCAGTCCTACCTTCGGCGACAACAACACCGCCATTCTCGGCGATGTGAACATCCATGTCGGGCATGACAATGTAACGATCGGCGGTTTTGGCGGCAATGCCACCGGCAACTTTGTGGACACCTCCATCAATTCGACCATTATCATGGGGAATTTGAAACAATGAAAAATAGCCACCCCCTGCATTTAGCGGTTCTTTTGCTTGTTTCTCTGGAGCTTTGCCTGGTGTCAACGGCGATGGCGGCGCAACAGACAGAGCAGGGTCCGTCGCTAGCGGCCGTGATCAATGATATGCGGATGAAACAACAGGCGGAGGAGCGAAACTCCGTGGTCCGGGTCATCCAACCAATGATGACCCCGCAGAGAGACGTTTGTTCCCCGATTCAACAGGCCCGACAGCGGCTTCGCGATTTGGCAACAAAAGACAAAAAGTCAGTAGGGAATCTTAATGTGGAGGCAGGGCATGGGGAGGTGAAGGTCGATGGGAACAGTGGGACCGTGAATAACAGTGTCAACGTACAGGTGGTGAACCCTAATGAGAAAAATTGCCTATAGCAAAAAACATTTGAGCGGAGGACTGGTCCCCCTCGCCACCCGTTCGCTCCTAGCGATCTTCTTGCTGATCGGCTCATTTGATCTGTCCCACGCCGCCGGTCTCTCCAAATCCGGACCGAAGTCCCGTGTGGCCGTCTCCGAATTCGGCGCGACCGACCGGTTTGCGGCGGCGTACGGCGGTTGGAACATCGGCGGGGGGTTGGCGGCCCAGCTCGTCACCTCCTTAATAGACTCCGGCCAGGTGCTGGTTGTTGAGAGGGCGATCCTCTCCAAGGTGCTGATCGAACAGGAGTTGGGGCAAAACCGGCTTTCTTCGCCGATGACCCAAACCCCTGCCGGCCAGCTTTTGGGGGTGGATTACCTGATCGTCGGCCAGGTTACCGAATTTGAAGAGCGCCAGATGGGGGGCGGCGCGGCGCTCTCGATCATGAAATCGTTTGGCCCCCGGATCAGCGGCGATGCGGTGGCGGCCCATGTCGGGATCGACCTCCGGGTGGTGGATACCCGGACCGGTGAGATCCTCCATTCCCACCGGGCGCAGGGGAGGGCCTGGGAAAAGGCGGTCGGAACCAAGATTGACTACAAGTTCATTGAATTCGGCGGCGAGTTCTTCCACAAGACACCGCTCGGCAAGGCGACACGCCGGGCGATTGATGACGCGCTGGACTTCATCCTCAAGATCATCGGCAAGAGGACGGAGGAGTTCCAGTGGCTGGCCCGTGTCATCGACGGGGACGGAAACAACGTCTATTTGGATGCCGGCCGGACCGCCAACATCGAACCGGGCGACCGGTTTGTGGTCAGCGCCGTGCAAAAGGTGCTGACCGACCCGGAAACCAACGAGGTGCTCGGGCTTGTTGAGCAAAAACTGGGGCTTGTTGAGGCGGTCGAGGTGGAAACGAAATACACCCGGGCGGTCGTTCTTGGGAATTTCAGGCCGAGAATCGGCAACCTGGTCCGGTTTGCCCACGAAAAAAAGAGCGCGATGAACGGTTCCCCTTCAAGCTACAAGATCATGGAGGACTAAAAAAATGGGCGAGACAGTCGTTTTTGGGCAACATCAAAAGATGGTTCCACCGTTAAAACTGGTGGTCGTTCCTGGCCGGTCAATGGGGTCGGGTGAAGCACCCTTGGGTGGAACACCCCTGGAGTTTCTGGTCTTCTTCGGCCGACAGAGTTACGGCCGCGGACCGGACAACGAGATCATCCTCGACCACCCGACCGTCTCCAAGAGGCATGGGGTGATCGACTATCACAAGGAAGGGGAGGTGATCTTTTACGACCTCTCCTCACTCAACGGGATTTCTTTTAACGGAAAAAAGAAACCGGTTGTTTCGATCAAAAAGGGGCAGTCCATCCAGGTGGGGGGGATTTATTTAAAACTGGTGGGGGGGGATGATCATTACGGGGCGCGGCCGGCAACGCCCCTCCGATGGATGAAATCAAAAAAACAATGGATCGCCGTAACGGCCGTAATTTCTCTGATGAGTGGGTTCTCGTTTTTGGCCTGGTCTCAAATGGAAACAAGGAAGGAAAACTCGGCCCCGTTGGCGGAATTTGTGACGCCGGGGGCCTCCGCACTCCCCCTCACCCGTCCGCCAGAGCTAGCGCTCCCCCTCTCCCCGACCCTCCCCCTCCCACAGGGACTTCCTTCGGTCGCAAAGGGGGAGGGAAGTAAGGTACGAAGCTATCCGAAGCAGAGAATGGTTTCGATCCTGCCGCGGGAATCTCAGAGGAGGTATCGATGATGGTTCGACAGGCTCACCATGTCCAAAAAACCCTGATCCTCGCCTTCTGTCTCTTATTCACAGGCTGTGCCTCGATGGGGCGTTCGCCGCTCCAGACCGCCGTTGCCGATGAGATGCTGGAGGCCAAAAAGATGATCCGGGTGGGGCAGTATCGGGAGGCGGTCGACCAATTGAACATGATTCTCCAGATGAACCCCAATGACGAACAGGCCTACTTCCTGCGCGGCGTCGCCCACCAGAGTCTCGAAGAGTTTCCTGCCGCTGTCCAGGACTATGAAACGGTGATCAAGAAAAATCCAAGGTCGGCCAAGACGTATTACAACCTCGGGATGATCTACGCCCATAAACTGGATGACCCACAGCGGGCCCTTGTCAATCTGGACCGATTTCTTTCACTGGAACCGAACCACCCTCAGGCGGGGGATACCGCCAGTTTGATGATGACCCTTGACGAAAGGGGGCAGGAAACAAGCCCCGAAGAATCTCAATTGAAAGAACACCTCTCTCGCTTGTCCTCAACGGAAAACTTTTTGGAACGGCGCGGGAAACTGGCCCCCCTGATGCAACTTTACCCCGACTCGGCCGTCTTGCACTATTTGATGGGACAAACCTACGAACGGGAGGGGAGGAACGACGAGGCGATCCGCTACTACCAATCGGCCCTTGAGCTCCGGCCCACTGACGCCAACACCCAACAGGCGCTTGGAAATCTCCTGATCTATGAGGGAAAAAACGCGGAGGGACAGGGGCACCTCATGAAGGCCAAGTTGTTTGAAACTCCCTCTAGCAAAGGGTAATTCGTTCGATGAAGCTCCATCCAAAACAAAGAGAAAAAATGTCGGATATGTTTCTAGATCTCTCGAAGGTTTTGTTTGGTTCGTTTGTCCTAGGGCCTTTTCTCACTTCTGCGGGGAAAGAATACAATTACGCACTTGTTTCTGCGGGGGTTCTATGCTCCACTATACTATGGTTGGGTGGTATTGTGCTTGCGAAACCCAGCGGAGGTTAAGTCGATGATCATCCCTACAGCAATCGCAGTCTTTCTGGCAATTGTAGCCATAACCGTTGTTATCTGGGACCGGCAGACCACCAAAAAACACCACTAGTACTTTTCTTATTTCCCTTGCACTGCCAGCCGGGAATTGCTAGAACAGGGCCACTTTGAAGAAATCGATCGGCTTCATCCTCGTTTTGTCCGGCGTTCTGCTCTTCCTCCGTTGTGGCAGTGCCTCCGATCCCCTTTTGCCCAATGCCTCGGCGGAAACGGAGGGTCAGGATGAGGCGGCCCCGACCGATCCCCTCCAGACGGCCTCGTTTGCCGTCACCAACCCCAAGGCGATCGGCGCCAATGCCGGAACGACCTGTGACGGTTGCACACTAACACCGCCAACCGGTTTTACCTTGGCTGAATGTGTCTTTTCCGTGGGGTTGACCGATTCCAGTCCGAGCACAACACGACGCACCTCGGTCGACGGCAATGGCAAGGTCACCTGTCAGGTAACGACCGTCGATTCCCTGGGGAGGAACAAGGTGGTGGGATGTGCCCCCTCCTTCATGATCGTTTGTGCACGCTGACGACTCTTGGTTTTGATTGACTTCTTCCCCAAAATTGAATAAAAATTGCGTAATGTCCAAGCGGATCGCCGCGTTGTCCCTTTTTCTTTCACTCCAACTGGTTCCCCTTTCGGCAATCGCCTTTGGCACCAGCGACGGTGTCTCGGCGGCGGCGCAGATCTTCTTTCCTGTGGTGGACGAAAGCCGGTACTTAAGCATTTACAGCTCCCAAAACCTGCAACAGTGGCAGTGGCGAACGGGGGCGGTCCTGCATTATTCGAGAAATCCCCTGGCCCTCGGGAGCGCCGGCGGAAGCACCGGCAAGGTGATCTCGGATGTCCTCTGGATGAATGCCTACGGTTCCATCGGATTTTTTGACTGGTTGCAGATGGGTTTGGACTTTCCGGTGGCCCTTTATGAAAAATTCTACGACCCCAACGTGGCCAGCCCTTCCGGCAAGGCAACAACCCGGATGGGGGATGTCCGGATGGAGTTCAAATTCCGCCTCGTGGATATCGACCAGCATAACGTCGGTATTTCCCTCATGCCGTATGGCACCTTCCCGACCGGCGATGGCGGCAAGTTTACCGGCAACAACAGCTTTACCGGCGGGATCAAACTGATCACCGATGTGGATATTCTGGATCGGGCGCAGATCGCGATCAATCTGGGATACCTGGCCCGCAAAAATTTCAGCGTCCCGGGCCGGGCGATCCGGATCGATGACCTGTTCACCTACGGGCTCGGGGCCAACGTCAAGATCACCGACTGGATGGAGGTCATTGCCGAAGGGTACGGTTCCACCGTCATCCCGGATGCCTTCGACACCTCTATCGTCCGTGAACTCCCCCTGGAGGCGGATGGAGGCCTCCGTTTTTTTCCGACCGAAACCCTTTCAGCCACCATCGCCGGGGGGGCCGGGTTGACGATCGGTTACGGTTCTCCTGATTTCAGGATCATTGCCAGTGTCGCCTATACCCGTCCTCGCCGTATTGAACTCCCGCCGCCGCCACCACCGGAGCCGGAAACACTTGCCTACATCGAAAAGAAAAAGATCGTCATCACCAAGCGGGTCCATTTTGAATTCGATAAATCGATCATCCGGCCAGTTTCCTTCCCGATCCTCCAGGCGGTGGCCGATATTTTGTCGCAGAACCCGAACGTCCTGAAGGTAAGGATCGAAGGACATACCGACTGGATCGGTTCGGATGCCTACAACCAGAAACTCTCGCAGAACAGGGCCAATGCCGTGAAGAAATGGCTGGTCGATCATCGGATCGCCGCGAGCCGTCTGGAGGCGGTTGGCTACGGAGAGAAACAACCGATCGCTGAAAACAGCACCGCCATCGGCCGGGCCAAGAACCGGCGTGTTGCTTTTACTATTCTTGAGCAGGAGACGAGAGTGCCCGCCTTTTTGACTCCGGCCGATGCGGCACCGACCGAAACGCCGATCTCGGCCCCTCCCAAGAATCACAAAAACTACAAGGTTCAATAGCTAAAAAAGCCATGTCGGAGAGTCTGGCCACCCCTGTGAGGTACCTGAAAGGGGTTGGGCCCCAGGTTGCTGAACTTTTAGGCCGTAAGGGGATCCAGACGATCGGAGACCTCCTTTTCCACATCCCTTACCGCTACCTCGACCGGAGAAAACTCTCCTCCATCCGGGAGTTGATGCCGGGAAAAGACAGGACGGTGGTCGCTGAAATCTTGACCTGCGGGATCGCCTTCGCCGGCCGGCGGCGAAAAAAAATATTCGAGATGATCCTGTCGGATGGCACCGGCCGGATTTCGGCCAAATGGTTTCACTTCCCCAGTTTTATGCTGGCCCAATTCAAGAAAAAGATGTGGGTCCTGCTTTCCGGGGAAGCAACCGTCTATAACAAGGAGGCCCAGTTCATCCATCCGGAACTGCAGATCCTTGACGCGGAAGAAGCGCCCTTTGCGGAAGCCCCGGGGATTATCCCGCTCTACCCGTTGACGGAAGGGATCGGCCAGAGGGCCATCCGGAGGATCGTCCTGGCCGCACTCGAAAAATCCCGGTCTTCCCTCACAGAAACACTCCCCGCAGGCCTGAGGGAGAAAGAGAGACTGCTCCCCTTAAACGAGGCGCTGGAATGGATCCATAACCCCTCTCCCAACGAAGATATCCGGGCCCTCAATGAATTCCGATCCAGGGCCCATGAGCGACTCATCTTTGAGGAATTCTTCTTCGTGGAATTGGGGATAGCCCTGAAGAAGAGGGGGGTGAAGGAGGAACAGGGGGTTTCTTTCAAGGTGGAGGGGGTCTTTCTCTCCGATTTTTTAAAAAACCTTCCGTTCTCGCTGACCGGCGCCCAAAAAAAGGTTTTGCAGGAGATTGCGAAAGATATGTCAGGGCCGCAACCGATGAACCGATTGGTTCAGGGGGATGTCGGCTCCGGGAAAACGGTGGTTGCCTTGACAGCCTCTGTCATTGCGATGCAAAACGGTTTTCAAACCGCCTTGATGGCACCCACCGAGATCCTGGCTGAACAACATTACCTGACGGGCCGGGTTCTCCTTTCAGGGATCGGTCCTGGACCGCAACTCCTGACCAGCGGGACTCCAAAAACGGTGCGACAGGAGCTTTTGGCAAAGATAAAAAATGGTGAGGCCCCTCTGATCATCGGGACCCATGCCCTCCTGGAAGGAGAGGTCGTTTTCAAAAATCTGGGGCTGGTCTTGATCGATGAACAACATCGGTTTGGTGTCCTTCAACGATCTCTTTTGAGAAGGAAAGGGATTTCTTCAACAGGGCTCTCGCCAGACATCATCGTGATGACCGCCACGCCGATCCCCCGGACACTCTCGATGACCCTTTACGGCGACCTGGATGTTTCGATCATTGACGAACTTCCCGCCGGACGGAAGCCGGTTCCGACAAGGGTGGTCGGGGAACGGGCCCGGGAAAAAGTCTATGACGTCATCCGCCGCTGTCTCGAACGGGGAGAGCAGGCCTATATTGTTTATCCTTTAGTCGAGGAGAGCGAAAAACTGGACCTCAAAGATGCGACACGGATGGCCGAAGAATTGAAAAAGAGATTTCCCCAAAATCCGGTCGGGCTCCTTCACGGGAGGCTTTCACCGGACGAAAAGGCCGAGGTGATGTACTCCTTTAAGAAAAAAAGGATCGGACTGCTCGTCGCCACCACCGTGATCGAGGTCGGGATTGACGTCCCCAATGCCACACTGATGATCGTTGAGCATGCCGAACGGTTCGGGCTGGCCCAACTCCACCAGCTCCGGGGGAGGGTGGGGCGGGGGGAGAAAAATTCGCTCTGTCTTTTGATGGTCGGCGGCGTCAGGTCAGACGAGGCCAAGAGAAGACTCGCCGTGATGGAGGAGACCAACGACGGATTTCGAATCGCGGAGGAGGATCTGGCGATCCGTGGACCGGGGGAATTTCTGGGGACACGGCAATCCGGACTCCCCGACTTTCATATCGCCAACCTGATCCGCGACCTGCCGATTCTCTCGGTCGCCCGCAAAGAGGCGTTCCGGCTTGTCGAGGAAGATCCCTCCCTCCAAAAGGAGGAACACCGGCCTCTCAAACAAGTGGTCCGGGAGAGGTGGCAGGGAAAATTGGAATTGGCCGAGGTGGCGTAGATCTTTGTTTACAACAAGGTGTTTTTCTTATTAAAAAGACCGAATGGAGTTCCCCCGAGTCCAACAACTCCCCCCCTACCTTTTGGGGGTTGTCACCCAGATGATGACCGAGGCCCGGAAGAAGGGACAAGATATCATCAATCTGGGGATGGGAAACCCCGATCTGCCGACACCGCCGGTCATTGTGGGCAAGCTGATCGAAGCGGCCTCCAAACCGAAAAATCACCGTTATTCGATCTCCCGCGGTATCCCCAAGCTCCGGATGGCGATCTGCAACTGGTATAAGAAAAACTACAACGTCGAACTGGATCCGGAGTGCGAGGCGATTGCGACGATCGGCGCCAAGGAGGGGTATTCGCACCTGATGCTCGCCATCACACAACCGGGAGATGTTGTTCTGGTGCCGAACCCGACCTACCCGATCCATACCTATGCCTGTGTCATCGCCGGGGCCACGGTGCAGGGGGTGCCGATTGATACCCAGACCGATTTTTTTCAAAATCTGGAGCAGGCGATTAAAAAGGCACCGGCCCGTCCCAAATTCCTCCTCCTCTCATTCCCTTCAAACCCCACAACACAGGTCGTGGATATGACCTTCTTCGAGAAAATAATCGACTTTGCCAAAGAGAACAATCTTCTGGTGATCCATGATTTTGCCTATGCCGACCTTGTCTTTGACGGCTACCGGGCCCCCTCCATCCTCCAGGTCCCCGGGGCCCGGAAGGTGGCGGTGGAGATCTATTCCCTCTCCAAGAGCTACAGCATGCCGGGCTGGCGCGTCGGTTTTTGCGTCGGCAACAAGGAAGTGATCGCCGCATTGACCCGCTTGAAAAGTTATCTGGATTATGGGATGTTCGCCCCGATCCAGATTGCCGCCACCGTCGCACTGAATGGATCGGACAACGTGGTAAAGGAAATCGTGGAGATCTACCGCCGGCGGCGGGATGTCCTGTGCGAGGGACTCGAAAGAATCGGTTGGGAGATCCCCAAACCATGGGGGACGATGTTTGTCTGGGGAAAGATCCCGGAGGGTTTTCGGAAATCCGGTTCCCTTGAATTTTCAAAGTTGTTGTTAAAGGAAGGCTTGGTGGCTGTTTCGCCCGGTGTCGGTTTTGGGGAGCATGGCGAGGGGTTTGTGCGGTTTGCCCTCGTGGAAAACGAAAAAAGAATCCGGCAGGCGGTGCAGGGAATAAAAAAGGTGCTTTCATGAAAAAAGAATTTAAAATTGGTTTGCTCGGCTGTGGATCGGTAGGGACGGAGGTCGTTCGTCTCTTGAGCCAAAAAAAGAAGCTCCTGGAGGCCCGGTCCGGCCTTCAGTTCACCTTAAAGAAAATTGCCGTCCGGGATCTCAAAAAGAAACGCCCCTCCTTTGTGGACCAAAAACTCCTGACAACCAGGCCGGAGGATGTTGTGGGTGATCCGGAGATTGACATCGTGGTCGAACTGATGGGAGGCCTCGAGACACCCGAGCCGCTGGTTCTCCAGGCGATCCGGAACGGAAAATCGGTGGTGACCGGAAACAAGGCGCTCCTCGCGGAACGGGGTCTTGTTCTTTTCCAGGAGGCACGGGAAAAAAGGGTGCCGATCGGCTTTGAGGCGAGCGTGGCGGGAGGGATTCCGCTCCTGCAGGCGGTTTCCCAAGGGTTGATCGCCAATGAGATCGAAGCCAGCTACGGGATTATCAACGGCACCTCCAATTACATCCTTTCCGCAATGGCCGATCATAATCTCTCCTTTGAAACGGCCCTTAAAGAGGCCCAAGGCCGTGGGTTTGCCGAGGCCGATCCGGGGCTGGATATCGACGGAACCGATGCGGCCCACAAACTCTCCATCCTGGCGACACTCTGTTACGGAACTGCTTTTCCATTCCGTCAGGTTTATATCGAAGGGATCCGCAAGATCACCCCCTTTGAAATAGAGATGGCCAAACGATTCGCCTACCGGATCAAGTTACTCGCCATTTCCAGGAAGAGTGCTGGCGGGATCCAACTGCGTGTCCATCCCACGATGATCCCCGAAATTCACCCCTTGGCCTCTGTTTCCGGGGGATTTAACGCGATCACCCTGATTGGGGATGCGGTGGGGGAAACGATGTTCTACGGCCTCGGGGCCGGGGGGCGACCGACCGCCTCAGCGGTTGTCAGCGATATTGTCTCCGTGGCCCGCGGGATGCCTCTCCCTGTCTCCTTCAAAAAAGAGGTCTCGATCGAATCGATCGACGACCTCCGCTCGGAATATTACCTCCGTTTCACCGCGGTGGACAAGCCGGGGGTCCTCTCCCGGATCGCCGGCATCCTTGGCGCCAACGAAATCAGCATCGCCACCGTCTACCAGCATGAGCAGGATACCGGCTCCAAGGTGCCGATCGTCATCATGACCCACGAATGCCGTGAAAAAAATCTGAAAAAGGCGCTCGTGGAGATCGATAAACTCGATGCCGTAGCCGAACCGACCCTGCTGGTCCATGTCGACAAATTGAAAGGTCACTAGAAAATGCACCCCGGGTTGATCCGCCGCTATCGAAAACAGCTACCGGTCTCGGAAGAGGCGATTGTCACCCTCCTGGAGGGAAACACCCCGCTCCTTCCCGCCCCACGACTGGCCAGACAACTCCTTCCAGGACTTCAAGTTTTCCTTAAGCTAGAAGGGCTAAACCCGACAGGATCATTCAAAGATCGCGGGATGACTTATGCCGTCTCCAAGGCGATGGAGCAAGGGGCGCAAGGGATCATCTGTGCCTCCACCGGAAACACCTCCGCCTCGGCCGCCGCTTTTGCCGCACGGGCCGGCATCAAGGCCATTGTGGTGATCCCTGAAGGGAAGATCGCCTTGGGAAAACTCTCTCAGGCCCTCGTCCATGGGGCCAAGGTCTTTGGGATCCGCGGCAATTTTGATGAGGCGTTGACCCTCGTCAAAGAGGTCTCCCGAGAAAGGGGGCTTGTCCTGGTCAATTCGATCAATCCGTACCGGCTGGAGGGGCAAAAAACTGCCGCCTTCGAGGTATGCGACACCCTTGGCAAGGCCCCGGATTATCATCTCCTCCCGGTGGGTAATGCCGGCAACATCAGCGCCTATTGGAAGGGGTACCAGGAATATTTTGAGGAGGGAATTATCACCGGAAAACCAAAAATGATCGGCTTTCAGGCCAGCGGCGCCGCGCCGATTGTCCGCGGAAAGATCGTGGCCAGGCCGGAAACAATCGCCACCGCCATACGAATCGGCAATCCGGCCAATTGGCAAAAGGCGCTGAAGGCACGAGATGAATCCGGGGGACTGATCGATACGGTCACCGATGCCGAAATCCTGAAGGCCTATCGGATGGTCGCCTCGCTCGAGGGGTATTTTTGTGAACCGGCCTCCGCCGCCGGTATCGCCGGATTTTTCAAACTCGGCAAAAAAGGATTTTTTAAAAAAGGGGAGACGGTTGTCATGACCCTCACCGGTCACGGACTCAAGGATCCCGACATTGCCATCAAGAGTTCCAGCAAGGTCGTCGTCATCAGACCGGATGTCAGAGAGATTTTGAAGAGGCTTGACAGCTGAGAGCCGATAATGGATAGGAAGGCCGTTTATGGATAGAAACCTTGCCCTGGAAGCGGTTCGTGCCACAGAGGCGGCCGCCATTTCCTCCGCCCGCGTGATGGGGCGGGGAGATAATCATCTGGCCGACCAGGCGGCCGTCAATGCGATGCGGAATTCCCTCAATTCAATCCCTTTTTCCGGTACCGTTGTGATCGGGGAAGGGGAGAGGGACGAGGCGCCGATGCTCTACATCGGCGAGAAGGTCGGCACCGGGGAGGGGGGGGTTAAAGTGGATATCGCCCTTGACCCTCTTGAAGGAACAACACTCACCGCCCACGGGCAACCGAACGCCCTTTCGGTCATCGCGATGGCAGACGAGGGGTGCTTTCTCCATGCCCCGGATACCTACATGGACAAGATTGCCGTTGGTCCGCGGGCCAAGGGGGTCATTGACATCACCCAGTCCCCCACCTGGAACCTGAAGCAACTCGCCAAGGCAAAACAATGTGGGTTCTCCGACCTGACCGCCATCATCCTGGACCGGCCCCGTCATGAAAACCTGATTCAGGAAGTCCGGCGGTCCGGGGCACGCATCCGTTTGATCACCGATGGCGACGTCTCCGCCGCCATCTCCACCTGCTGGAAGGAGACCGGGATCGATGTCCTCTTCGGCATCGGCGGCGCCCCCGAAGGGGTTATCGCGGCGGCCGCCCTCCGCTGTGTCGGCGGTGACATGCAAGGGGTCCTGAAGCCTCGCAACCAGAACGAGATTGACCGGGCCAAAAAAATGGGGGTTGCGGATATTAACAAGGTCTACACCCTTGAGGAATTGGCGAAGGGGGACGTCATGTTTGCGGCGACAGGGGTCACCAACGGTGATTTTCTCAAAGGGGTCCGTTTCTTTGGCGGCGGGGCCACAACCCACTCTGTGGTGATGCGTTCCAAGACGGGGACAGTCCGCTACATGGAAGTAATCCACCACTTTGACCGAAAACCGCAATTCTACAAAGACTGATCATTTACCCCATGCCTGAAATCTCCTCCTCCGTTGAAATTAAGGCCTCCCCAAAAATTGTTTACGGGATCGTGACTGATTTTGAGAAATACCCTGAGTTCCTCCCAGAAACAAAGTCTGTTGAAATTAAAAAAGAGGGGCGAAGTCCCCAGGTCCGTTTTCAAATCCAGGTCATCAAGACCATCTCCTATCTCCTTCAATTCAACCTCAAACCCCTGACAGACGTCTGCTGGAAACTGGTCGAGGGGGATATTTTCAAGAGAAATAGCGGCTTCTGGAAGTTTGAAGAGGTCAAAAAAGGGGTGACGAAGGCAACCTATTCCATCGATGTCGATTTTGGCGTCCTTGTCCCACGCATGATCACCCATATGCTCGTCGGGAAAAGCCTGCCGCAGATGCTCGAACGGTTCAAGAAGAGGGCTGAAAAACTTTAAGACTTAAGTCATGGTCAACATCCATTTCAGTGAAGAGACCGCCCATATTGAAGAACCCTCCATCCGGCTGGTCTCCCTCAAAGAAAACAGCAACAGACTCACCACGGAAACCCTAAAACTGGAAATCCGGGAACCCTCCGGGAAAAACAGGCAGGTCCTGATGGACCACTCCCCGTTCCGGATCGGCAAGGGAGATCACAATGATGTCATGATTGACGATCCGTACGTTTCCGACCAGCATTGCAAGATCCGGTTGGTGGAAAAAGGCTGGCTCCTCAAGGATATGGCGAGCACCAATGGGACTTACCTGAACGGCAAAAAGGTCGAAGAGGGCTTTGTCGAATCTGGCGACAAATTACAGGTGGGGCAGTCTGAAATTTGTCTTCAGGTTGTCAAAAAAGAGGAGACTGTCCTGCCGGAAAAAGAAGAAGAGTTTTGCGGCCTGATCGGAGGGAGTGAAAAGATGCGCCAGTTGTACGCCTTGCTCCGGCGAGTGGGCCCGGCCGATGCGAGTGTCCTGATCCAGGGAGAGACCGGGTCAGGGAAAGAACTGGTCGCCAGGGGGATTCATCAGTTGAGCCCGTTTGCGGGAGGACCATTCGTGGCGATCAACTGTGGGGCCATTTCTCCGGAATTGATTGAGTCTGAACTGTTCGGCCATGAAAAAGGGGCCTTCACCGGCGCCGTGGCCAGCCGGAAGGGGGCCTTCGAAGCGGCAGAAAAGGGGACACTTTTTTTAGATGAAGTCGGCGAACTCCCCTTGAGACTCCAGCCCAAACTCCTGCGGGTTCTGGAACAAAAAGCGGTAAAAAGAGTCGGGGGGAATCAGGAGATCCCTGTTTCCACCCGCGTCATCGCCGCAACCCACAAAAACCTCAAGACCGAGGTCAAGAAAGGAAATTTCCGGGAGGACCTTTTTTTCCGTCTCCACATCGTCCCTCTTTTCATCCCTTCCTTGAGGGAACGACGGGAAGATATCCCGCTGTTGACCGACCACTTTCTCAAAGAGTTGGGCCATTCCAAAATCCGGATCTCGGAAAAAGCGAAGTTAAAACTTTCCAACTACGACTGGCCCGGAAATGTCCGTGAGCTCAAACATCTCCTGACCCGCGCCTGTCTGCTCGCCAAGGGTGGTCCACCCAGGGGTGAGTCACCCAAGGGTGGTTCACCCAGGGGCGATTCGTCGAAGGGGAACCGTATTGAGGAAGAAGATCTCCAGTTTTCCGATGGGGAGTCTGCGGCAGGTCCAACGTCACTGGAATCTGCAGAAAAGGAGACCATCCTCAGCAAGTTAAACCAGTCCGGCTGGAACAAGACCCAAACGGCGCAGGCGTTGGGGATCGCCAAGTCCACCCTTTTCAAAAAAATCCGGGAATATAATCTCAAGCCTTAATTAACGCCCGGCCCGTTCGGATCATACAATTTGGCCTTGAGAAGGTGGATTTCACCCGCTTTCCCGTCCCTCTTTTTGACAAACAGGTTGCCAAGACTCCGGTGGCAAGGGGCGCAGGTCGGCTGAATCTCAAGCGCCGATTGGTAGTAACGAACCGCCTCCGATTCGTTCCCCTCAATTTCGAAGGTTTGTCCAATCATATAATAAAGGATAGAGGCCTCGGGATAATCCTTGAGCAGTGCTGTGAAATGCCGGCGTCGTTCGGCTATCTCTTCAATCTGTAATCCCTCAGTCACAGCCATTTGAATCTCAGAATCTTCAAAATAGTTTTTTGCAGAATCCAAAGAACAGATAATCTTGGCAACGGAAAAAGCCTCTTCATGCTGTGGCGCCAGAGAGAGAAATTGATCCAAATGACGGATCGCCGAGGAGGGTTCGTTTAACCGGAAGGCATAGATCATTCCCAGGTTGTAATGCGCCTTCTGGGCCGCAGGATTTCTCTTCAAAACAGCCTCATAATCCTGAATAGCAAGATCTGGTTTTTCGAGCTTTTGATAGGCACGGGCACGGGCTAAAAGGGCTTGCTCGTTTTTTGGATCCATTTCCAGAAGGGTAGAAATTTCATCGACGGCTTGGCGGTAATTCCCAGCCTGAATGAGCCGCTCAGCCTCTTCTAAATCATCCGAATAGGCACGACTAAAAAAAGCCGGCCTCGAAGAGATGGCACAGGCTGTCAAACCAGCAAGGGTTATCAACCCAAAGACAAAAATAAGGGCGCGAAGTTTTTTCATATCATCTCCATTGGGCCAATAATCCTTCCGCTTGAGCCCGAAGGGGGGAATCAGACGGACTGATTTTTATTACCATCTCCAAAAGTTCTTCCGCGCGTGTGGGGTAAATCGCACGCGTCATCACCGCTTCCTCAAAAAGACGGGAGGGGTGATTCACCTGAGCTTGATCTTGCCGGGGCGATTCGCCCAGGTCGGACCGGTCTTCGCCCTCAGTTGTTGTTCTCAAGTCTTGTGAAGAATTAACCGAGGAACGGATAGTCTTTTTGGGGAGTCTTCCTTGCATGAGGGGCATGGGGGAGAGCTGTTTTACCGCCTCTTCCGTCACAAATTCCGAAAGAGGTGGAGGTGCTGGTGTTTTTAAATGATTTTTAACAATAAAAACAAGGGAACCGGCCAGAAGAACGATTGAAAGGAATAATCGGTATCTTCTCATAAGTATCCATTGAGAAGAAATTTTTTCCCCCAGCCGAGAAACAAAGTGGGCTCGCCTCGCTGAAGCTACGTCAAAACGGGTCTTCTCATCATCAACCAATACCAGCTTGAGAAAAACCGATCCCACCTGGATAATCTGTCCCTTTTTGATCTGAACCACTTCGTTCATGACTACTCCATCACCTTGTACCCGACAAGGGCGGGAGATTCCATACGGGCCTGGGTCTCCGAACTCTGTTTGTCAAACCGGATGATATCGCCGATCGCCGGACGGAAATTCCCCAGCGCTCTTGCCTTGGTATACTTCAATTCGACATTGACCGCCTCCACCAGACCGACCGGGTGTTCCACAAGACCCAAGATTTCGTTCGTTTCCGGATCGGTCAGGACCTTTTCCACGGAACTGACCCGGAAACGGTCCCCGGACTGGATACTGGAGCGTCGGCCGGCGTCAAAATAGATGTTGGAACCGTCGATCTCAATAACACGCGCGAGCCACGAAAGATCTTCCGTCCGCCGCTCAATGACCTCCATCACAAAACCGATGGCATCGGCAATCGCTCGACGGGTCGCCTTGCCGAGAGGGGTTTTATGAAAAACCTCACCCCCAAACTCGATAAATTTGTAATCGATCTTGGTCCCGAAGGACTTTTCCCAGGCCCGCCCCTGGGAACGGTGGGAATGGAGGATTTCTCCCGTTCGCGTATCAACAACCCGAAGATCCATGCCAACATGAGCGGCCACGGCATCCCCCGATATTTTTGGACCAAAACTCTTCATGATACCAAATCCCGCACCGCCCCCCATTTGTCGTTCCTCAAATTCGGTCACTTCACCGACAATCAGGTAATCGACCCCCAGCAATTGGCCGGCCGGGGTCTGCGTAAAAGGGGAAGAAAGTTTGGCCTGCCCCAGTTCCTGCTCGATCAATACCTTGGAAAGGATTGCCCGCTCGACAACAACCAGTCTTCCGGTGTCGATCAGGTTGGTGACCAGTTGGGCCGCCAAACCCCCGCCGATATTCCAGCCGCCGTAGACAGAGGCAAAACGATCCGTTGTCCCAAACTGGGCGACGGCGACGCGCGCCTTGGGACCGGTCTTGGGCAGGTTGGCTCCACTCGCCGAAGAGCAGAATCCAAGAATCAAAATAGACGCCAGAATGTTATAAGCAGTTTTTTTCATTGGGATTCACAATTTGTACGTTGACGCTGTTGTTCACAACGCCATCATTGCTATCAATCGCCACATCGCCGTGGCCGGCTGTCACATCCACGCTTCCAACCTTTTTATTCTGATCATTATCTGGCAGATCCCTCAGCCTCTGGCGCGCCTGCTGGATAGGAGAACAGACATTTTCCATCTGCAAGGGAACCGGTTGTATAATCCGGAGCGGTTTTTCTTCCTGCTCCTGCTTTTGCCTCATAGCCATGAGGGCATCCAGTTGCGAAGGGGCCTTCTCGGGCGGGGGAACCGCCAGAGCCGTAAAAACAGGCTGAATCAAAAAGACGGAGACAAAAACGAGGGGATAAAATTTCTTCATTGTTTCATGTTCCCCAAGATAATGTTGGAATGAACGGAGGTATCGATGTAATTACCGTTGGAGCCTCCGCCAAAACCGCTGATTTCGACTCTCTCATGGCCAACCCGGATGTTCACATCTCCCAAAACCGCCGTATTGTTGTCGCCGAAATTGTGGCTATTCTGGCGACCCTCTTGCGCCCCTTCCGAAAAAAGAGTTGTTCTTGGGTGAATCACCCTTCCCCTATCTGAAGAACAGTTTCCGTCACGACACTGCGCCTTGACTTCTTCGGGGGCTACCCCAACGGCCGAGAGGGTCGCAATCATCAAGAGGATTCGTTTCACTTTTTGTTTTTTGCCGGACATTGTTTTCTCCTTGGGTGGTACACCCTTAAAGCCCCTTTAAGACCCGGGCGGCCTCAAAACCGCCCGGGTCAGGGACTTTTTAGTCTACTTACCCGATGTGTTGTTGCTCCCGGCAATATTGCCGATACCAAAATAACCGGCCGCCGAGTTGTTGATCTGGTTGTTGGAACCGGAAAAGTTCGCCATATCGACCTTATCCGTACCAACTCTCGGGTTATAGTTGCCGTTCATCACGATGGAGTTATCTCCCGCCGAGATGTTATTGCTGTTCATGGTATTGTAACTGTCTGTCGTGGAAGTATTTGTGCTCAAATTACGGCTGTCATAGCTGTCATGTCTGTCACTGGTACTGTAGTTACGACTGTCAGTGGTATTCGTGACACTGCGATTGCTGTAATCGCGGTTGTCGGTGCGGTTGTCATTACGATTCGTTGTGGTCGTATTGTACGAATCGGTTGTGGTCTTGTTATTGGAATTAAGCGTCTGGTCGCGTCCCGCCTTCGGTCCGGTATCCACATTGCTATTGACTCTAAAAAACCAGGCATCGGCCGGCCCGGCAGTCAGCGCCGCTGAAATCAGAGCGACAGCGGCTACGCTCGTGGTGATTCGTCTCATATCTTTCCCCTCCTAAAAGTTTGGAATCGCTCGGGTGAATCACCCTTTTACGATCCCAGTTAATTGAATGAACCCTAGGAACAGGTCTATTCAAGAGGCGTGCCAAACGATTTTGTGCTTGAAAAATTGGAAGAGCGGGAAAAAAGCCTCTTTTTTTTAGACGGTACCGTCTAAAAAAGAGAGGGTGACAAACTAACGGCAGTGAAGGGAAGGGGGGTCGTCCTGCAGGTTGGCCAGACAGCGGTGATTTCCTTCAGGGCGAATTTCCAGATCTGTTTCCAGGGTGAGGTTGTCCGGTTCGTAAAAAATACGGACATGGTGGGATCCGGCCGCCAGTCTTCTTTTTTGGAGAGGACTGGTCTGATTCGGTCCCCGATCAATAGAAACATACCCCCAGGGAATCGCCAGGACCGTCAGGAACCCTTCTGTCTTGAGAACCGGCCCGCCTTGACTCGTCGGCGAGGCAGGCCCGCCTTGCTCACCTCGCTGAAGCTGTGGCGAAGCGGGCATCGCCGCAGGCAAGGCAGGTTTCACTGGAGCAGTATTGGAAGAAACCGCCGGGTGAAGCATCCTGGAACGAATCCCAAAAAACAGGAGTAGTCCCAGAGCGGCAAGGGTCAAAACTACTGCAACTGCCTTACGTGAAGAAGGTTTTTGGGAAAGTAACGAGGAGGTTTTGACCTCCGCTTCCAGAGAGGCTGGCTGGGGCGTCCCCTCCACCCCAAAGACTGATTCCAGAAAATCAACCAGACCCTCGCGCTGGAGGGTGAAACCGTTTTGGACGGCAAACCGCGAGATTTCTTCGCGAAAAGCAGCCGCCTGGGGGAACCGGTCTTCCGGAGAACGTGCCAACGCCTTGCGGACGATCTCCCGCAAACGGGGGGGAATATGTTTCTCGTCCTCAGGGGTAAAATGGACCTTAATTTTACGGATGCGGTCGAGTGTCTCAATATCCGAACCGCCGCCAAAGAGCCGGCGGCCGGTCAGCACCTCGTAGAGGACAATGCCGGCGGAGAAAAGGTCGCTCGATTGCCCGATCTCCTGGAGGTTGGCCTGTTCGGGCGACATATAGGCGAACTTTCCCTTGTGGACACCGGAGACTGTTTCGGTAGTTCGGAGCGCCGCCTTGGCGATGCCAAAATCGGTCAGTTTGACTGTCCCATCATAGGAGACCAGGATATTTTGTGGAGAGACATCGCGATGGATAATCTGTAGATTCTTCCCGTGGGGGTCTTTTTTACTATGGGCATACTGAAGGCCGTCCAGGACATGGGTCATGATAAAGAGGATAACCGGAAGGGGGATTTTCCCTCCTGAACTACCAACCTTCTCCCAGAGCCGCCGGAGGTCAACCCCAGGAATATATTCCATGGCGATAAAATAGTCGTTCCCCTCCCGACCCAGATCATGGACCTGGACAATATTCGGGTGGGTGAGGAGGGCGGCCAGCTTGGCCTCGTCAATCAGCATCGTGAGGAAGGAAGGGTTGTTCGCCCATTCGGGCAGAATCTTCTTGATCACCAGCTCCTTCTCAAACCCCTGTTCCCCCTTCTGTTTGGCCAGAAAGATCTCCGCCATTCCGCCCCGGGCGATCTTTTCCAAAAGGAGATATTTACCAAACTGACTCGGGAATTCCATAAAGGGTCCTTCTAACAAAGCGACTGAAAAAAAGCTATAGACTTCAAACCGACCGATTGAGAGAGGGGGACCGACCGATTTCGAGAGGGTACTTCTCGCCAAAACGAATTAAACCCCACCCCAGCACCAAAAACAGTTGGCACAACTATTGAATAAGGAAAGAGACAATGAATCACTATTATTTTCAACGGTCATTTTTAACGAAACTATAAAAACATTATTCCGATAAGGGCATTAGATATAAAAATTTCATGTAATAGATTAGATATTGATTTTGAATCGTACAAGAGGGGTTGTCTTTTGAACCCTGGAGAGTTAGTGGACCCACTCACCTAGAAAAAGGAGTCTTTATGAAGAAATTAGCCTTCAAGGCGCTTTGTCTCTGGATAACGCTTCTCTTCTTCGTCCCTCCGGTGACCGCCAAAGAACCGGGGGTAGCCGTCCTTGAACTCCGCCACGCCTCGGTTTCCCCCACGGAGAGCCGGACGATGGCCCAGACCCTCCGCAAAAAACTCTCTACAGAAGGAAAGGTTCTCTCGGAGGCCGAAACCAGAGAAGGACTCAGCGGTTTTCAGGATCAAACCCCAGTTAGTGGTCTTGGTGCTGTCTATGAAACGGCCATGCAGAACTACCGTCGGCTGGAACTGGAGACTGCAGAACGGGAATTAAAGCGGAAATTAGGAGAATCCCAGAGGGGTGAGTCACCCAAGGGGGGAATGACCTTGGAAGACGCCTTTCACCTGGTCCCGGCAACCCTCCTGTTGGGGGAACTGGCCCAAGCCCAGGGAAGACAAAAAGAGGCGGTTTTCTACTTTCGTGAAGCGGCCCGTCTTTCACTGGACACCCCGTTGAACGAAAAAAGATATTCACCGCAGATTCGTAAACTGTACGAACGGGAAAAAGAGACCCTTTTAAAGGATAAACAAAAACTGGCGCGGGTCCGGGTGGAATCCCCTGTCCGTGGCAAGGGTGCTTCACCCAAGGGTGATTCACCCAAAGTCCACTTGAATGGTATCCTGAAAGGGGAGGCCCCGCTTGTGCTTTCCGGCCTCCCGACAGGAAGACATTACGTTACTGTCACGGCGGAAGGATACCGGCCCTATTTTAGTCCGATCGATCTCTCTCCCGGAGTGGAAACCGGTGTCACCGCCACGCTTGAAAAAATGGATACGGGCCAGCAAGAATCCTTGGGTGAAGCACCCTTTGCCGGTTTTTCGGTCTCCAGCCTGCAAGCCCAGGAGGAGATCACGGGAAAGGCAGTCTCCGCCGGTAAACTCCTCGGCGTCGATCAGGTCATTCTTGTCTCCGTTACCGGGGAGGGGGGGCAGTTTCAGGCGACGGCCCGCCTTGTTGATGTTGTGAGCCGGCGGCTCCAACCGGCCGCCAGTATCGGATTTGACAAAACATCCCGTAGCCGGGAAGCGGCCTCTGCCAAATTGGCTTCGCATCTCACAGCCAAACCCTTGGCCATTGCCCAAAGGGAAGGTAGCTCCGTTCCTCGTTCTCCCTTGGGTGGATCACCCTTGGGTGGAGCACCTTTGAAAAATCGTTTCGTTTCTGAAGAAAAACCGCTCTGGGTAAAACCGATCTTCTGGATCATCAGCGGGGTCATCCTTGCCGGGGCAGGGACAGGGATTGGGCTCGCCCTTTCCAGTGGAGGGGGAGCCTCCGAAGTGCCGGTCACTGTTTCGGGAAATATTCCAAGTGTAACGGGTCAGTAGAGGTTTACCGATGAAACCTTGGTTTCTCACATTACTTGTCTTTCTCACCGCCTGCGGTTCTTTGGAAAAGGGAAGTGGGTCTTCGGTCGCCTTTGACCTTCCTCCCGCCCTGCAGACGCAAAGCACGACCGACACCAAGGCATTTTTGCTGGCAACGAACAGTGAAGAAACCAAAGAACTGGAACTCACCATCGCCGGTGGCAAGGTCTCCGGAACCATTAATCTGAAACCGGGTCTCTGGACCCTCGAACTCCATTTCTACCAAAAGGCACCGTCAGGGAGCTATCTCCTGGTCGCCATGGTCTCGTTTGGAGAAAAAGAGGTCGGGGAGGAGGGGCTGGAACTCTCTTACGACCCCTCCCAGATCTTCTTTGACGATTTTAACGGAACCTCCCCCTCGATCGCCTCTCCTTCGGTCTCCCTCCCTGAAAACTGCTCCAAGCTCTTTGATTGTGACGGGGATGGATTCAGCAACTTTGAAGAGATCAAAGCAGGGAGTAACCCCGAAGATGCCAAGAGTATGCCTCAAAAGAAGTCAGAGAGTGTCTCGGCCCCGGTCGCAACCACAACAACCATCAATAAATCTTCAGTCACTGTGACAACACCACCGCTGACACGTGTGATGGATGGACTCGTCGGGTGGTGGAAATTTGATGAGGGGACAGGATATCTGGCCAAGGACTCCAGCGGAAATGGGAATGATGGAACCCTGATGCCCCAGACCACCGAGAGTCCCGGGCGTCTTGCCAACGGAGTCTCCGGCGAATTCCTCCATTTTGACGGCGAAGGAGACGGGAGTCAGGATTATGTCCTCATCGGAGATAAACCGACTCTGGAAGGGATGACACAGTTGACGGTGGAGGCCTGGGTCAGGACCAACCATCCGAATCAAAAAAACACCGCTGTCATATCGAAGGACTGGTCAAATAATGGGTCCTATGTTTTACGAATGAATCCCAGCGAGGCAAACGCGAGTGACGGGATGATTAATTTTCGGACGGAAACCGACACGGGGGATGTCACAGAACGAAATGCGGATACGGAGTCCGGTCAGGCCATTAACGATGGTGCCTGGCATCACGTGGTCGGAACCTACGACGGTGCCACCCAAAAGATTTTCATCGACGGGATCCTGCAGAGCTACGTAGCACAGACCGGGATCATCGACACGGGAGATTACGATCTCTGTTTTGCCACCACTTGTTACACCAATGGTGACGGGAGCCGGGGTTTTTACCGATTTTTTATCGGAGACTTGGACGAAGTCGCCATCTACAACCGTGCCCTTACAACCGCGGAGGTCCGCAATAACTGCCAGGTCAATGACCCCACCGGAAGCACCTGTGCGGCCGATGATGTGCCGGATCAAATCACACCATCGGGCGTAACTCTCCCACCAACACGCGCGTTTATTTCCTGGAAGAGGGGAACGATTCCCACCGGAAAAACTTTTGATCATGATCAACTTTGCTATGCCACTAACGGTTCCGACATCAGCCCTCCAGCAAGCTGCCTGAACCCAACCAACCGGACAGTACCGTATCATGTTTTGGAACCCCTCACCGCCAACAACACTGACTACCGCTGGAAGGTCCGCACTTGTTACAACGCCGCCGGAACTGACTGCTCCGCTTATTCGCCGGTATGGAGTTTCTCGACCAACAGTCTACCGACCGCATGGTGGAAATTCGACCAGACACCGATTGTCAATGGAACGACCCTCTTAGACGTGGGAATCAGTGGTCAAAACGGGACATTTGTGGGCAATGGCACATGGGGGCACACCGACACAGGGGACGGCATTTTAGACACAGCTCTTTTCCTGAATGGGCTGGAAGAATATGTCGATTTAGGAACTCCCGCCTTTGTCGATTGGAACGCCAGTGAAGGAACCCTCAGCGGTCGCGTCAAAATCCTGGTTGTTGGGGGGGGCATCTTCTCGAATAGCGATGGAGATGCCTGGGTCAATGAGAGACTCACTCTATTCTTCCGGAACCTAAGCAACACATGGGGGTGGTCGTTTGCTGACGGCACAACGTCCCAAAATGACTCCTTCAGCCCACTGCCGCAAAACGAATGGGCCACATTCACCGTAGCCTGGAATGGAACAACAGTGTGGACTTATTTGAATGGTCTCCTCATTAACCAACAGGCCCAAACCGTTATTCCCGTACTCTTTTCGAACCCGGGTACATCATGGCTTGGCAGGACTCAAGGCATTTCACCCGACAACTTGGCAAACTACCTTGACGGATCGATTGATGAGGTCGCGATATTCAGGTACGCACTTTCCAGTGAGGCCATCATCAATAATTTCTGCGCCACTGAGGCATTGGCCGGAATCAGTCCGCTCCCGGAGGTTTGCCAATAATGAAAAGATTTTACCTCCTGCCACTATTCCTCCTGTTTGTTGCCTGCGGTTCTTTGGAAAAGGGAAGTGGCTCTTCGGTCGCCTTTGACCTTCCTCCCGCTTTGCAAACAGAGACCACCGCTGACACCAAAGCCTTTCTCCTAGCAACCAATGGGGAAGAAACCAAGGGTGACTCACCCAAAGAACTGGAACTCACCATCGCCGATGGCAAGGTCTCCGGAACTATTAATCTGAAACCGGGGCTCTGGACCCTCGAACTCCATTTCTACCAAAAGGCCCCGTCAGGGAGCTATCTCTTGGTCGCCATGGTCTCGTTTGGAGAAAAAGAGGTCGGGGAGGAGGGGCTGGAACTCTCTTACGACCCCTCCCAGATCTTCTTTGACGATTTTAACGGAACCTCCCCCTCGATCGCCTCTCCTTCGGTCTCCCTCCCGGCCAACTGCTCCAAACTCTTTGATTGTGACGGGGATGGATTCAGCAACTTTGAAGAGATCAAAGCAGGGAGTAACCCCGAAGATGCCAAGAGTATGCCCCAAAAGAAGTCAGAGAGTACTTCGGCGCCTGTCGTCACAACCACAACAAACACTCAGTCCTCCGTTACAACCCCTTCCCCCGCACCCCTCACACGGGTCATGGATGGACTTGTCGGGTGGTGGAAATTTGATGACCTACCCCCAGACTCCAGTTGCAATCCGGGAGCTACGGGACAAATAACCACGATCGATTCAAGTACAAATGGTTTTACCGGTTCCCTCAAAAATACCCCCTGCTGGGTTAAGGGGGTAAGTGGCTCCTCCTTGGAGTTTAACATCGGAGGGCCTGTGGAAGATTGGGTCTCTCTTCCCGCCAGTCTCAGCGATAAAATTAACGGGGCGGTAACCTTGGAGGCCTGGTTTAAAACGGCGGACGTAACCAGTGAGATGATGATCCTCTCCATCGAAGGGGCCTACATATTAATTCCCAACTGGAACTTTTCTTATCCAAGCTACGCGGCCGCCTTCGACGGTGGTTCTGGCGATGATACTTTCACGACCACCAACCTTAGCAATAATCAGTGGCATCATTTTGCGGCCACCAATGATGGAAATATCACAAAGGCGTACATCGACGGGGTTTTGTTGATGAAGACGGCCGAGACTCTTTTTAATCTGGCCTCTACCAACAGAACCTCCGCAATCGGCGCCCAGTGGGATGGGAATCTCGACCTCTTCAAAGGCTCGATCGATGAAGTCGCCATTTACAACCGTGCCCTCACAACCGCGGAGGTCCGTAATAACTGTAAGCTCAACGACCCGACCGGCTCGACTTGTGCCGCCGATGACGTACCAGATCAGGTGACACCGAGCTCAGCCCTGACTCTTCCCCCAACGCGAGCTTTTATTTCCTGGAGGAGGGGGACAATCCCCAGCGGAAAAACTTTTGATCATGATCAACTTTGCTATGCCACGAACGGTTCCGATATTTCAGGAGTGGATAATTGCCTTAATTCCACAAACCGAATAGTTCCTTATTTTCCCCTCGAATCACTCACCGCCAGCAACAGTGGTTATCGCTGGAAGGTCCGGACCTGCTATACGGATCAATCCTGCTCAGCCTATTCACCGGTCTGGAGTTTTTCGACGGATAATTCTGTAGTCGCCTGGTGGAAGTTTGATGATGCCGTTGGCAATCCTGATGGTTCCAGCACAACAGCCGATTCCAGCGGTAACAATCACACAGGAACAATGCAAAACATGGACGTGGAACGAGTTGGAGATCTCCTGCCGACAGACTGGATTTCGAGTGACGGAATCTTGGGAACGGCCCTAAATTTTGATGGGGTCGATGATTATGTCGAGGCCCCAGACCAAGCCTCATTGGATCTGGACACGGCTGTCTCGATTACGGCACGCGTCCGGCCCGAGGTGATGATTGAAGGGAGCGAGCGAGGTATTCTTTCTAAAGGACAGGTTGGAGGCGGGGGCGATGCCACATACGGAATGAGTATGTTTGCCAACGGGGAGCTGGCACGGATGTTTTTCTATATTGGAGCCCCCTTCTGTGCAGTCACCAACACCGTGGTGGTTGCCAACAGCTGGCACTTTCTGGCCGGTTCATACACCGAAACGACGACTCAGAAGATCTGTTACATGGATGGCCTCACGGGGACGGAGCCTTTTACGTCCCCTTCCCTGGATCCTAATAACACCCCACTCCGCATCGGTTGGGATGATGCCAATTCAGTCCGTTTTTTTCCTGGACTCATCGATGAGGTCGCCCTTTACAACCGGGCCCTGCCTCAGGAGGTCCTGAAAAATACCCACTGCGCCACTGAGGCGTTGGCCGGCACCAATCCGCTCCCGGAGGTTTGCCAATAATGAAAAGATTTTACCTCCTGCCACTATTCCTCCTGTTTGTTGCCTGCGGTTCTTTGGAAAAGGGAAGTGGGTCTTCGGTCGCCTTTGACCTTCCTCCCGCTTTGCAAACAGAGACCACCGCTGACACCAAAGCCTTTCTCCTAGCAACCAATGGGGAAGAAACCAAAGAACTGGAACTCACCATTGCCGACGGCAAGGTCTCCGGAACCATTAATCTGAAACCGGGGCCCTGGACCCTCGAACTCCATTTCTACCAAAAGGCACCGTCAGGGAGCTATCTCCTGGTCGCCATGGTCTCGTTTGGTGAAAAGGAAGTAGGGGAGGAGGGGATGGAGCTTCCATATGATGCCTCACAGATTGTCTTCGATGACTCTACCGGAACCTCCCCCTCTATCGCCTCTCCTTCGGTCTCCCTCCCTGAAAACTGCTCCAAGCTCTTTGATTGTGACGGGGATGGATTCAGCAATTTTGAAGAGATCAAGCAGGGGACGGATCCGGAGGATCCAAACAGCTTCCCTGGCAAGAAATCAACTAGCGTCTCGGCGCCTGTCACAACCGTAACACCCTCCCCGGTGACAACTCCTCTCCCTGTATCCCTCACACGTGTGATGGACGGACTCGTCGGCTGGTGGCGATTTGATGAAGGGACCGGTTTTACAGCAATCGATTCAAGCGGCAACGGGAATAACGGGACCCTTGTTCCGACAGAAAATCATCGAAGCCCCGGTCGGGTGGCGGGAGGGGTTTCAGGAGAGGCACTGCAGTTTGACGGAGTGGATGACTACGTGGATGGCGATTCAATCGCTCCCCTTGCCGGCAATCAGTCGATCACGATGGAGGCATGGGCCCGACCTAACTCCGGTTTCTCAGGGTCAAACGGAAGGACTCTGATGAGCCTAGGGACAGAGAAAGGTCGCCACCTGACCATAAGGGCGTTTAGCGATCCTGGCTGGAGTTTTTCGCGATGCAGTGGGGGACCGAGCCGCTGGACAGTCGGGGCAGATGATAACGGAATAGACATGTGGCACTGCGGGGCATTAAGTTCCGCAACCATAACCGGCTCATGGTATCATGTCGTCGCCTCTTATGATTCGTCCTCCCAAATCGTAAAACTTTATGTTAACGGGTTGCTTCAAACGACGACACAACTCTCAGGACCTCTTAATTTTCAAACAGGGTTCCTGATTGGTCAGGATCAGAATCTCAACCAGTGGTTTAATGGGCTTATTGACGAAGTCGCCATCTATAACCGTGCCCTCTCGACCGCGGAGGTCCGCAATAACTGTCAGGTCAATGATCCGACCGGCTCGACTTGTGCCGCAGGCATTCCCATTCAAAAGACCCCCACGAATGGCGTCACCTTGCGAATGACCCGGGCCTTTCTGAGTTGGGATCCGGTGAATGCCCCCAAGACAATCGCCTACTACCAGGTCTGCTACCTGAGCACAAACTATGGTCTCGATCTTAATACGGAGGGCCGATGCGGCGACATGCAAACGACCGCCAATCCTTATCTTGCCTTGAGTGAGGATTATCTGCAGAGCGGTCAGACCTATCAATGGAAGGTAAAAACCTGTTACACGGATGGCACCTGCTCCGCCTACAGCCCAGTCTGGGAATTTTATCCCGAATACTCCCCCTTATTGGCCTGGTGGAAATTTGATGGAGACGTATTGACGGATTCAAAACAAGGATCTTATCCCGGTTCGGCCCCCACAGTGAGTGGATTCGGACTCCCCAATGCCGTGCAATCAGGGGGCTCGTGCCATGGATTGGCTGTTCAGAACCTCCTCGATGGGGCCGCCTGCTTTGATGACTCGGATGGGAGTGATGATTACATCAACCTGGACCCTCAGGCCGCCAGTTTCAGTTTTGCCTACGATGAAGCGGCGACCATTTTTGTCCGCTTCCGGTATGATAATGACAGCTCGGGTGCTTCCCTTTTTAACCTGGCCCCCGGCGAATCTGGAGGACCACAAACTAGCATAGGACTGACCGGTAGCTCGGAGTCAGATCCCGATAAAATCTATTTTGAGGTAGAAGATACCCTGGCGTCTCGGGGATACCCTGCAGGTTCACGGGCCAACGTACTCCGGTACAGTACCACAAAAGTAAAAGTAGGAACCTTTAGTGATGCGGTCGGTATCTACGACAAGGGAACCGTCTCCCTCTACCACAATGGGGCTTTTCAGGGTAGCGGTAGTTATAACTTTCTCTTCGGTCGTGAATTTGCCAATACGGCGATCCACACATCAGGACGAATCGATACCCTCTGTTCAGAAGCTGGAGCCCCCGGCCCTTGCACGACGCCGAGCAACATCCTGATCGACGAGATAGACTTCTTCAATACCGCCCTAACTGCCGAACAGATTGTCAATATGACCTGTGCCGTCGAAGCCTTGACCGGCACTGATCCTCTTCCGGAGGCATGCCGATGAAAATAAACCTCATGTCTTCTCTTTGTACTAACCCCTCCCAACCTCCCCTTACGCTAAGGGGAGGAGTTCCCCCTCTTAGTGTAAGAGGGGGTCAGGGGGAGTTAGTTAAAAAGGGAAGAGGGTTTATTTTATTTCTCCTCTTTTTTGTCACCGCCTGCGGTTCTTTGGAGAAGGGGAACGGCTCTTCGGTCGCCTTTGACCTTCCCCCCGCCCTGCAAACGCAAAGCACGGCTGACATCAAGGCCTTCCTGCTGGCAACAAACAGTGAAGAAACCAAGGGTGATTCACCCAAAGAACTGGAACTCACCATTGCCGACGGCAAGGTCTCCGGAACCATTAATCTCAAACCGGGGCTCTGGACCCTCGAACTCCATTTCTACCAAAAGGCGCCGTCAGGAAGCTATCTCTTGGTCGCCATGGTCTCGTTTGGAGAAAAAGAGGTCGGGGAGGAGGGGATGGAGCTTCCGTACGACCCCTCCCAGATCCTCTTTGACGATTTTAACGGAACCTCCCCCTCAATCGCCTCTCCTTCGGTTTCTCTTCCTGAAAACTGCTCCAAGATTTTTGATTGTGACGGGGATGGATTCAGCAACTTTGAAGAATTGAAGAATGGGAGTGATCCCGAGGATGCCAAGAGTATGCCTCAAAAGAAGTCAGAGAGTGTCTCGGCCCCGGTCGCAACCACAACAACCATCAATAAATCTTCAGTGACTGTGACAACACCACCAACACGCGTTATGGACGGACTTGTCGGGTGGTGGCGGTTTGATGACTTGCCTGCAGGCTCCAGTTGCAATCCGGGAGATACGGGACAGTTAACCACAGCCGATTCAAGCGGCAATAAACTAAACGGTCTGCTCAAAAATACCCCCTGTTGGGTAGAAGGGGTCAGCGGAAGCGCCCTGGAACTCAATAACACGATGGGCCCAGACGAGGATTATGTTGAAATCCTGGATAACGATCTGCTCGATTCCCCAAAAACATTCGAGATCTGGATCTACCCCACAAGAGATGCCGGTCAACCCAGAGCCCTCTTTGACAAGTATAACGGCGATTCTGCGGATGGGGGAGGTTATTTTATTTCTCTGGGCCGCAATGACAACCAGGTTTCCATCGACTCCCCGCTCTCCCTGTGGTCCGTTACAGAAGTTCCCTTAAATTCCTGGACACATGTTGTCGTCACTCGTGATGATGGCTCCTCTTCAATTTATCTTAATGGGCTGAAGGTAGCCAGTTCAACAACCTCGGCGGCATGGGTGGCCAACACCTTAAGCCTTTGGCTTGGAGTCAACGTGAATGGCAACACTATTTATGAATTTTTCAGCGGGAGAATGGACGAAGTCGCCATCTACAACCGTGCCCTTTCCACCGCCGAAATCCGCAATAATTGCCAACTCAACGATCCGGGAGACCCTTCGGCGGCCTCAGGGCAAGCCTGTGCGAAGGACGATCTGCCGACCCAACTCACTCCGTTAAACGGCGCAACATTGGCTCCCGCCCGTCTGTTTTTGTCGTGGGAGGCTGGAACCGTGCCGGATGGAAAAAACATTACTCATTATCATTCGTGTTACACTTCTGAGGCTGCCACAGCGATTGATGGAAATGATGAGTGTGCCAACGGGTCTAACGACCGGGCTGGAACTTTCAGAGTCCTCGATTCCGATTCCGCCGGTTTTAACAAAACCTATTACTGGAAAGTACAGACCTGCTACGATGCGGCCGGTACGGATTGTTCCGACTACTCCCCGATATGGTCCTTTTCCACTGATAATTCGCGGGTAGGATGGTGGAAGTTTTATGAGGGGAGTGGCACAACGGTAACTGATTCGACGGGGCACGGGCACGCCGGTAATCTATACGCCGGGGACAGCTCACCTGCGTGGGGACCAGGTGTTTTCGGTAACGCCATCGATTTGGACGGCATTGACGATTATGTCATCGTAGGCGGTAACGCCGCTCTTGATCTCACCACCGCCTTCTCAATCACCGCCTGGGTGAAGCCATCTGGCACCATGCCCAATGATACCGGTATTTTCTCCAAAGCAACGGCCGGTTCCTATTCCATGACAATCGGGGCTAATGAAGGGGAGGGAATGGACTTGAACGTGTATGCCGGCAGTGCCACGGCAGGAAATTATTGCGCCCTCAAGGGGGCCTCATCAACGGGGGTCCTTGATTCCTGGCATTTCCTGGCCGGGACTTTTGATAGTTCCCAAGGTATCCGTTGTTACCTAGATGAAGAAACGGGGAGTCAGGGTTATTTAGAAAGTATGGCGAGCAATTCGAACGATATTTGGATCGGCCACGACACTGGGAATGCTCAATACTTTAACGGTCTTATCGACGAAGTTTCTTTGTACAACCGCGCCCTTTCTGCCGAGGAAGTTAGAAATAATTTCTGCGTCGCCAAGCCGGGGAGCTGTCAGTAGGGGCTTATTTTTTAAGATCGTATTCTTTAATCTTCTTAAAAATCGTCGAGACGGCAAGCCCCAGTTCGCGGGCGGCGGCTGCCTTGTTCCAATCGGTTTGACGAAGTTTTTCTAAAATCATCTCTTTTTCCATCTCGCCAATCGTCTGCGGCTCCTGTTTCTCTTCGGAAACGGATTGCGGCAGAAAAACGATATGCTCCCCTTGGATCCCCTCCGAACCGGCCAAAAGGGCGGACCTGAGAATGACGTTTTTTAATTCCCGGACATTGCCGGGCCAAAGATGGTTCTTGAGCTTCTCCGACGCCTCCCTGGAAATAGCGGCCCCCTCATCCGGCCTCATTTGACACAGAAAATGTTCCGCCAAAAGGGGGATATCCTCACGCCTCTGCCGCAACGGGGGGATTTCGACCGGCATCACAAAGAGACGGTAGTAAAGATCTTCACGAAACCCTCCCTCCTGCACGACACGGGTCAGGTTCCGGTGGGTCGCCGCAATCACACGACATTTGACAAAAATCTCCTTTTCTCCCCCCACCCGTTTGATTTTCAAGGATTCGAGCGCCCGCAACAGTTTGGGTTGAAGGTCGAGCGGGATTTCTCCCACCTCATCCAGAAAGAGGGTCCCCCCCTCCGCCTGCTCGAAGGCCCCCCGATGCAGTTGGGTCGCTCCGGTGAAGGAACCCTTTTCGTGGCCGAAAAGCTCACTCTCCACAAGCTGAGGGGAGATAGCGGCACAATTGACCGGCACGAATGGGAGCAGGGCCCTTTTGGAAGTCCGGTGGATCGCCTGGGCGACCACCTCTTTGCCGCTCCCGGTTTCCCCCAAAAGAAGAACCGTCGCCTCGCTGTCAGCAACCTTGCCGACCAGTTGAAAGACCTTTTTCATCACCGGAGAGATTCCCAGGAGATCGCCGGGCCCCCCATTTTCTGGAAGGTCAAAATTCTGGGCCCCCTTGGGTGGAACACCCTTGGTCTTGGTAACCGTCACCGTTTCGGTCGCCGGGTCATCGGATCCCGCTAAAAACTGAAGTATCCATTCCCCCATTTCAATCCGATCCTTATCCTCCAGTTTGGCGGACCGGACCGTCTTTCCATTCAGCCGGAGTCCATTCTTGCTCCGATCCTGGATCTGGTAAAAACCACCGTCATAGCTGACAACCGCATGAAGCCTGGAGACCTGGGTCCCTTCCAGGGTGATATCGCAGGTGGACTGGCGTCCGAGCGTCGTTTCCCCCCGCCGCAGAGGGAAGGAGAGAACCTTTTTATCGTTCTTGAGAAAGACAAGTTGGGCCATAATTTAAGGGTGCTCCAGAATTCTTTGGTACCGCCCCAGGGCCAGTGTCGGAAAATAATCCCGGTACCCGTGGTAGCGGATGTAAAAGTGGCCGGGAAATCCGGTCCCGGTAAAGTGCGCCTCTTCCCAGGTGCCATCGGCGGTTTGTTTTTCGACCAACCAACTTATTCCATTTTCGACAACACCACTTTCAACTTCACCGGTGGGACCGGCCCCGCCCGCCGCGATCAATCCCATCAAGGCCCAAGCGGTTTGGGAGGGGACACTTTCTTTTAGTGAAACAAATTTTTTCTGACGGTAAGAATCACACGATTCTCCCCAGCCGCCATCAGGGTTTTGAACCGATTTTAACCAGGAAACGGCACGCCGGATGTACGGCTGACGAAGATCTTCACCGATCGCCGCCAGCCCCTGAAGGACCGCCCAGGTCCCGTAAATATAATTAACCCCCCATCGTCCCCACCAGCCCCCCCACGGTTCCTGAGTTTTTTTGAGGAAGGTTATTGCTTTGGCAACAACAAGGGAGCTCATTCTCTCCGGTCCCTCCGAAAGAAGCTCCAGCATCCGGCCGGTGACATCCGGTGTCGGCGGGTCGAGGCAGGCACCGTGGTCCGAAAAAGGGATCCGGTTGACCCAACCTTGGGTGTTGTCCTTATCAAACGCCGCCCAGCCGCCGTTCCGGCACTGCATCGAAAGGAGCCAATCCAACCCCCTGCGGATCGCCTCCTCTTTTTCCGAAGGAGGAAGACCCACTCTGTTCAAGAAAAAAAGGACCTCAATCGTGTCATCGACGTCCGGAAAATAATCGTTTTGAAACTCAAACGCCCAGCCGCCAGGGCGCCCTTTTTTATTTTTCAAGCCCCAGTCTCCGTAAAAATCCAGGATCTGTTTCGAAATCAACCAGCGGCCGGCACGGAGCAGGGGAGGGGAGTCGGCCGGTTCCCCCGCCTCCAAAAGCGCCATCCCGGCCCACGGGGTATCCCAGACTGGAGAAATACAACATTGCTGGTGGTTTTGATCGCCGGAGGTTTGTTGAAACCGTTTGAGGCCGCTCCAGGCCTTTTGGATCGTCGGGTCGGTGTTGGGATGGCCGAGGGCGGAGAGGGCGTAGATGGCATAGGCCATCGCCGGAAAGATATCCTCCGTCCGGGCGATATGGTCGCGAACCCATCTTTCGCAAAAATCGAGAGATCTTTTTTTACTTGTTAGAGCGGGTGGCGAGGGTCGGGCGCCCGGCCGAGCGGAACGGGTGAGCACGGCTGGGCGGAACCCGAGACAGGACCCGCTCAAGTCGGGAGGATTGGCAAAAATTTCATCGATTGAAAGACCTGGAATCGGTCGCGATCTTTTCTGGTCCAAGACGATCAGGAGCGGGACGATGGAAGCCCGGGCCCAGCTGGAAAAGGAATAGATATTGACCGGGAACCAGGAGGGGAGGAGGGCAAACCAGACCGGCATCAAGGGGCAAGACTCCCAGGGAACAAGCCCGAACAGGGCGAGATGGATCCGGGTAAAGACCCGCACACGCTCCACCCCTCCGGCGGAAAGGATAAATTGTCGCGCCTTTTGTAAAACGGGATCGTTGGCGGGCCTGCCGGAAATTTTGAGGGCCAGATAACATTCCACCGTCGCTGAGAGATCTCCCGGTGCGCCGTAGTAGATCCCCCAGGAACCATCTTCCTTCTGTTCGGAGAGGATCCGGTTCGCTAACCCTTTTTCAATCGCGGGATCAACGACACCGATATAGCGCATCAGAAGGATCGTTCCGGCCCCGATCGTCTCGTTCGCCTCGAGGGGATACCACCAGTACCCCTCCGGGTTCTGTCGGGAGAGCAACATCTCCCTCGCTTGGGACAAGGCATCGTCGAGGGGGATCTCGTTAGTAAACATACGGGGTAATAGAAACGAAAGGGAGGCCGCTTGTCAACGACCTCCCTGAAAGGCAACGCTACGGGTGTTGCCCTGGGTGAATCACCCTTGGGTGTAGCACCCTACTGCATCACTAATTCAGAAGGATTGGCGAAGCAGGTCATCTCCTCCGACTTTTCGAGGATCTTGTTGGCCGCCTCCCACTCATACTCATCCAGCAGGATCCCGGTCTGGATCAGGAGATCGTTAAACCGCTTCCCGCCAACATTGCCAAGCGCCAGTTCAATGCAAAGCTGATGCAACAAAGGGTTTTTATCCATTATATTAAATGAGACGTAGTTTTAATAAGAAATAAAAAATAAACATAATTCGTATATAATTTTGCATAAATATGTTTAAATTCTATTGTTTTGTCAACAACTATTTTAATTGGTTAACATTCAATTAAAAATCGGTTATCGCATTGATATTCCTTGATAATTAATGTCCCTTCTGTTATTCCTCAGAATTCTATGGCAGGGGCTCTGGCAGGACCGCACCCGTTCGGTCGTTATCTCCTCCTGGAGAGGCTTGCCACGGGGGGGATGGCCGAGATCTTTCTCGCCAAATTGCCCGGGGTTGCCGGTTTCGAAAAGATGGTGGCGATCAAGAGGATCCTCCCTCACTGGTCCCAAAATCGCGAATTTATCACGATGTTGATCGATGAGGCCAAGATCGTCGTTCAGTTGACCCATCCCAATATCGTTCCCGTCTATGAGCTCGGGAGAGAGGAGGGGAGTTATTACATCGCGATGGAGTATGTGGATGGCATTGACCTGAAAAAACTCCTCCAGTCTTGTCTTGAAACATCGAAAACGGTTCCGGTTTCAATCACCCTTTTTATCATCACCGAAATCTTGAAAGGGCTCGCCTACGCCCACAAAAAAACAAACAACCGGGGGGAAAACCTGGGGATCATCCACCGGGACATTTCGCCGCAAAATATTTTGATCTCTTTTGACGGTCTCGTCAAAGTGGCCGACTTCGGGATCGCCCGTGCCGCCCGCCGCTCTCATGAAACCGCTACCGGCACCCTCAAGGGAAAGTTTTCCTATATGTCCCCGGAGCAGGCGAATCAACAGCCGCTCGACCCGCGAAGTGATCTCTTCTCCGTCGGCATCCTTTTCTATGAGCTTCTCGTCGGCAAAAAGCTCTTCGGCCAAAAAACCGATATCGCGACCCTGGATGAGGTCCGAAAATCGGAGGATCTTATCCCAACTGATCTTTCCCTCAAACCCTCCCTGAAGCCGGTCCTTGAAAAAAGCCTCCGCAAGGATCCCAAAGAGCGCTTTCAGGAGGCGGGTGAATTTGTGCAGACCCTGGAGCGGTGGTGCCGGAACGAAAAGGAAGAGTGCTCGGCGGAACAGCTGTCCATTTTTCTGAAGGAAATCTTCTCCCAGGAGATCCAGCTCCACAAAAAGAAGCAGGAACGGCTGGAAGGGACCCCGATCCTCAAAGGGGTGATTCACCCAAGGTCCTTCTCCCGTTCACTGAGAAAGAGACAGGGCACAGAGGTCTTCGTCGCCAAACAACCTTCCATTCTCCCCAAAAGTCCATGGTCGAAAAGGCTTGCTGTCGGTCTCGGCCTCCTGGGATTGGCCCTTTTGATAATCACCGTCGGTCGGGTGATTAACCCAAAGAAGGCCACTCCAGCCCCAACAAAAACACCGGCCGTGTTAACGACACCGGCAGTGTCCATGACACCGGCCACGTCCATGGCACCGGCGATAACACCGCCATTAAAGATGGAGGGGTGGCTTTCCATCCAGGCGGTTCCCTGGGCCAGTGTCTCGATTGACGGCCAGCCCCAGATAGAAACCCCACTCCGCAAAAGATCCCTTTCCTTGGGGAAACACCTCGTGAAGGCCTACTATTCCGACGACAAATTCCTGACAAAAGAGATTGCGATTGCGGAGGGAAACCATATCCGTTGCGTCGTTAACTTTAGCAATTTACCGGGAACGTTTGAATGCCACTAGCAAAGAAGTTAGCTCAACTGCTTTTACTGTTCGCCTCTCCCCTTGTTTTTGCCGGTTCCGACCTCCCGCGCTGGGAACAGAAGGTCGTAGAATACCAGCTTCCCAACGGGATGAAGTTTCTTCTAGTCTCTCGGGGGGAGGCGCCGACTTTCAACGCCATCATCCGCTTTCGTGTCGGGAGCATGGACGAGGAGCCGGGAAAGACAGGCCTGGCACATCTCTTTGAACATATGGCGTTCAAGGGGGGGCAAAATTTCGGGACGCGAAACTACAAGGCGGAAAAACCGATCTTGAACGAAATCGAAAAGACCGGTCAAAGGCTCTCCGAAGAGTATGCCAAGGGGGAGAAGGCCGACCCCGGGAAAATCCTTGAAATCCGCACCAAGCTCCGGGAACTCCACAATGCCGAGGAAAAACATATTGTCAAAGAAGAGATCTCCAAAATAATTGAAGAGGCGGGGGGCCATCATTTCAACGCCACCACCGGCCAGGACATGACCAGTTATTTTGTCAGCCTCCCCTCGGTCCAGTTGGAACTCTGGGCCAAGATCGAATCGGAGGCAATTTTTAACGGCGTCCTCCGCGAATTTTATGAGGAGCGGGACGTTGTCCTCGAAGAACGCCGGATGAGGCTTGAAAACGATCCATCGACAAAACTTTATGAAAAACTGATCGCCACCGCCTTCCCCGACGGCCATCCCTACCAGGGGATGACAATCGGACGGAAGCAGGATCTTCTGACCCTCACACGGACCGATGCAGAACGGTTTTTTGCCCGCCATTATACTCCTGCCAATGCTGTCGGGGCGATTGTCGGAAGGATCTCGATCCCGGAGGTAAAAGGAATTCTTGACCGGTATTTCAGCTCAATCCCTTCAAAAAAGGCGGCCCCGGCCAGATCGATACCCCCTTTGCTTCTCGATAAGGAAAAACGGGTGGTCCTTGAAGAAAAGGCCGAGCCCCGTCTCGTTGTTGCCTATTACAAGCCAACCCTGCCGGACCAGGATGACATCATTTTTGACCTGATCGATCAGATCCTCTCCGGAGGGGCGACAAGCCGCCTTTACAAGAGACTGGTCCTCGAAAAAAAGATCGCCTCCGGCATCGACTCCTATACCGATATCCCCGGCAGCCGTTTGCCCAACCTGTTTTTTATCTCCGCGGAACCGGTTCGCCCGCATACGGCGGGAGAACTGGAAAAAGGGATTCTGGAAATTTTAGGAGAATTCAAGGAAAAGGGACCGACAGAGACGGAACTGGAACAGGCCAAGAACAAACTCAAAAGCCAATTTATCTGGGGCCTCAAAACCAATGAAGGGATCGCCTCCCGGCTGACCTACTTTGAAATCCTCGGAGGGTGGCGCTACCTGACCCAATACCTGTCAAGGGTTGAAGGGGTGACTCCCGAAGAGATCCGAAAGGCGGCCCAAAAATACCTGGTGGCGGAACGGCGCGTGGTCGGAGAGTTGAGGAAAAAATAAGATGGTTCGACAAGCTCACCATGTCCGTGATGAAGAGGCCCAACGAATAAATTCGTGGGCTAATTTAAAACAATTCCTCTGGAATTCCGGAAGGAATTGTCATTGGATTAGCCGCCGAATTTATTCGGTCGGCCAATGGGAATGGACACCCTGAGCTAAGTCGAAGGGGAAAATTATGAAATCTTTTTTAACCATTTTTTGTCTCCTCTTCAGTGCTCAAATTGGGCGGGCAGCAGAGTTCCTCCCGCCGCGTCCGATCATCCAACCTCTAGCCAATGGTTTGAAGCTCTACCTGTTGCCTGATCGCGAGCTTCCAACCTTTGAGGCAGTCCTCACTATCCCGGCCGGTCGTCTCTACGACCCGAAGGGGAAAGAGGGGACAGCCCTTCTCACCGCAGATCTCTTGAGGAGCGGCGGCACCGTCTCCAAAACCGCCGATCAGGTGGATCACTTGTTTGACTTTGCCGGCGCCTCTTTGAATTTTGAAACCGCCCACGAATACCAGGCGGTTTCACTCCACTGCCTCAGGAAAGACCGTGAAAAACTCCTCTCTCTCCTTTTTGAAATCATCGCGGAGCCTCGTTTTGACAAAGACCGGTTTTCCATCTCCAAGGCACGGGTGAAAGAGGGGATCCTAAGGCAGGATGAAGACCCGTTGGAACGGGCACTGCGGGAATTCCAAATCCTCGTCTACGGGGCCGGAAACCGGTGGGGGGCCAAACCGACGCTCCAATCGATCAAAAAAATAGAAAGGGATGGTCTCCTGGAATTTCACGGGAGATTCTTTAATCCTCAAGGATCGTTTCTGGCAGTCAGCGGTGATTTTGATCCCAAAGAGATCGTGAGAGAACTTGAAAGAAGTTCCAAGATCTGGATCAACAGAAAATCACAGAAAATAGAACCGGAACCAATTAGGGAAGAATTCAATCCCAAGACAGTTCTCCTCCCCGAGGCGCTCTCACAAACGACCCTCATCCTGGGGCACCTCGGTGAAAAGAGAACCAACCCCGACAAATTTCCACTCATCGTCATGAACTATATCCTCGGAGGGAGCAGTGCCATGACAAGCCGTCTGGGCGAGGAGATCCGTTCAAAATTAGGAAAGGCCTACCTCGTCTGGTCCGATTTTGGTTTTGGTAAAGATCGCGGGCTCTTCAAGATCATTGCCCAAACTGAGAATACCAACGTCCCCCTCGTTCTTGAAAAGATCCAGGAGGCGATTGTCCGGATGGCCAGTGACCCTCAAATTACGGACGAGGAACTGAAGAGGGCCAAGAGGTCGATCGTGACCTCCCTGATTTTTCAGCACGAAAATCGGTTCCAGATTGTGAAAAACCGTGCCCTGTTCGATTTTTTGGGATATCCTCCCGACTATCTGGAGATTTACAAACGGGAGATTGAACGGGTCACCAAAAAAGAAATCGTCCGGGTCTCCAAAAAGTACCTGCACCCGGAGGGCTTGAAGGTGCTGATTGTCGGGCCCAAGAACTCCTCGATCAGAATTGATAAAATACGGAAGTCACTGTGAGAAATCAGGTCAAGAAAATACTGGGTGATACGCTGGCACGGTGCCAGAAAGAGGGGAAACTGGCGGTTCCCTCCGTGTCCTCCTATACCCTCGAGAGACCGAAGGTCGCCGATCACGGGGACTATGCCGCTAATATCGCCTTTGAACTCTCCAAACTCCTGAAACAACCCCCCTTAAAAATTGCCCAGACCCTTGTTGGCAATCTCGTCGATCCGGCCGGATTGATCAAAAGCATCACCGTCGCCGGCAGTGGCTTCATCAACATCACCCTGACTGACCAGGCTTGGCAGTCTTCACTCCTCGACATCGACAAGGCCGGAGGGAAATGGGCCCATTTTGAAGAAGGGAAGGGGAAGAAGGTAAATATCGAATTTGTGAGCGGCAACCCGACCGGCCCTTTGCATATCGGGAACGCCCGAGGCGGTCCGTTGGGAGATGTCATTGCCTCCCTTCTGGAAAGAAACGGCTATCAGGTAACACGAGAATATTACGTCAATGATGTCGGTGGTCAGGTGGAGCAATTGGGGCAATCTATCCTGATCCGGTGCCAGAGAAAATCGCAGTCCCCCTCCGCACCGGAGGTCCCTTCAAAAGCCGGGTATAGCGGCCCTTACATTGAAGAACTGGCTGAAAAGGCGACGCAAAAATTAAAAAAAATTGATTTCGGCGATCCCCAATCGGCCCGGTCCGTTGGGCAGTTTGGCGTCGACACCCTTCTTGCCGAGGTTCGCGATGACCTGGAGGTGATGGGGATCCATTTTGACGTCTGGACCCACGAAAAGACAATCCTCGTCGGAAAAAAAACGGAAAAGGTGATCGAGGCGCTCAAGAAGAAGGGGGCCACGATAGAAAAAGAAGGGGCGCTCTGGTTTGTGCCTCCGGAAGGGATCTTCTCTTCCTCCGAGGATAGAGAATCGGTCCTTGTTCGCTCCTCGGGCCAACCGACCTACTTTGCCAATGACATCGCCTATCATGCCGACAAATTTGATCGCGGTTTTGACCTTCTGATCGATGTCTGGGGTTCCAACCACCATGGCCACGCCCCCCGGCTTAAAGCGGCCCTCGGTACCCTCGGGTATGATCCTTCAAGGCTGGAGGTACTCCTTTACCAATATGTTCGGGTCAAGAGAGGGAGCGATCTCGTGAAGATGTCGAAGCGGGCCGGTGACTTTGTGATCGCCAGGGATATTCTTGATGAAGTGGGGCGTGACGCCTTTCGTTTTTTTCTGCTGATGAGGAGCGGTCCCTCCCACATGGATTTTGATCTGGACCTTGCCAAGCGCCAGTCGTCGGAAAATCCGGTCTTCTATGTCCAGTATGCCCATGCCCGGATTTGCAGTATCCAGAGCAAGGCGGAGGAAAAAGGGTTAAAACCTCAGAATCGACCGGAACAGCTGGTCTTGCCGGAAGAGATCTTTCTGATCCGTACCCTGCATGAATACCCCCACGAATTGTCACTCGCGATTCGGGAAAAGGCTCCTCATCGAATCACCTATTATCTGATCAGCCTCTCCCAACAGCTTCAGTCCTACTACGCGAAGGCCAAAGAAGATTCCCGTTATCATCTCTTGAGCCAAAATGTTGACTTCGCGTCAGCGAAGTTGTATCTTCTGGGCCACGTTCGACGCGTTTTGAAAGATGGTTTAAATCTTCTCGGCGTCTCAGCACCAGAGAGGATGGATTCTAATAAAGGTGAACTCGAGTGAGTGACTTAAAAGAAGAACTGGAAGAATACTTTTGCAAATTCACCTTCGGCCAGTTCATGACGCTGGCGATTCTGGAGCTGGCGACCCTTTTCTTCGTCTTCTACCTAGGGGCCCGGTACGGCCCTGAATTTCTTGGCAGTGCCAAACTAAAAGCGGTGGCGAAGGAAGAAGTGGTACTCCCTGTTGAAGATCCCAAGAGTGTCGATGAGATTGTCGGCAAGGAGGGGTATACCTACCCGGAACTGCTCACCGACAAAGAAGGGGCTCCCGTCAAGAGGGAGGCGGTTCGGATCATTGGTGGTAAGGAAATCGACTCCCAGGGAAAAGAGATCAGGGGAGCCAAGAAGGAGGCCCCCAAAACCCCACAAACCGTCCGGGTTAAATCGGCCCACAATTCAAAATACACAGTCCAGGTCGGCTCCTTCCCAACCCCGGAAGAGGCCTCCTCATCGGTCGAAAAGTGGAAACAAAAAGGGTACGATGCCTTTATGTCGGTTGCCGAGATCCCGAACCGGGGGACCTGGTATCGCGTCCGGGTCGGTAGCTTCGGCAATAAACAGGATGCCCAGAGCTATGTCCAACAGATCAAAACCAAGGAAAAGATCCTCGCCCTTGTTGTCCTCACAAATAGCTAGTTAACCAAGTTAATACAATAGGTTATAATAAATATTTAAAGTATACCTTCCTCTCTTTTTGAGAGTACAATAAAGGAGTGGGGGGAGGTGAGGGTTGTGGGCCGGCGGTTTGCGGGGGGTAGTTGCGGCTTCACCCTGATTGAGCTAGTCTTTGTCATCGCACTCCTGGGGATCCTTGCCGTGAGTGCCCAGTCGGTCCTTATCTCCATCAACCAGAATGCCCAGACAAGCGCCGAACTGGGAGCCGTCGGTTCTGTCAAGACCGGTGTCGAACAGTACCGGATGGAATCGCTCCTGAGCGGAAGGGTCCCGGTCCTGCCCCCCTTTCTGGACCAGGCCTCCGTTGGCAGTGCCAGCAGTGACAACCCGCTCTTCGGGATGATCCTTGGTCAAGGGATCACCAGCCAATGGCAGAAGACCGGAATGAACAGTTATCAGGGGCCAACCGGTAACGCCTACCGCTACGACCCTGCCTCAGGCCAGTTCGATTCCCTCACGGCCGATCCCTTTGCCCTCTACGGCAAGATTATCGGTCAGACGAGCGGTCTCCTTGTCTTCGACTCGGGGACACTCCTCTCCACCTTTTCTAGTCTCCTCTTCAATCCCAATTTTGAGACCGGAGAAGTCAAGGCCGCCCTCGCCTCCGGCATCAAGATCAACACCGACGGCTCCCGGGGAGCCGTGGTCACCCTGCTGGACGGTTCCACCATCACGGTTGAAGATGTCTTCAATAGTTGGAATATCCTTGATCAGAAGAACACCCTCTCGCCGGATGGGATGAACTATACAGGGAAATATGCCGCCATCGGCTACGGTCAGGCCTTCGAAGGGAACTATGAATCAGACTACCTCAAGAAGGAATCTTCCTACGATAACAAATCTGGGAGCTACTCCTACGACTACGAATATAACAGTAAAGGGGATTACTCCGGCGTCGGTCTGAGTATCGACAACGGTTTTGTCTACGAGGTCAGCTACCAGTCCAAGAAACCGTCCCAATTCCGGGCCAACCAGTCGACCACCAAAAACGGGGATTACACCGGCAGTTATGAAGCCTCCTACGACCAATCCTACACCAGCAATTATGGGAAATCGGACAAAAAGAACCCTTATGCCCAGACGATCACGACGGGGAATTCGGGAGACTACAGCTATACCTACCAATATGATGCTTCATCACAGGTCTTTGCCTCCAGCGGCTCCGGTTCCTATGCCTATGACTACCAATATGAACAGTTAAACGGATCAAAAAACTACGCCGACCAGTACGACTATGCCACAAACTATAACTACAACCGGAAAACCGGGGAGACCTTCTCCCAGTCAACCTACAAATCCAAGACAAACGGCACCGACCGGACCTACACCTTCACCTACGATCCCAAGAGCCGCAAAGAAATTTACACGGAGACCGATAATGTAACAGGGAAGACCACGCAAAACAGTCACCAGAGATGAGGGCGCTTCGCCCAAGGGTGATTCACCCAGGGGTGATTCACCCAAAAGTAATTACGGCCTTGTCCTCAACCCTTCTTTAATGGAAGAAGGGGCGGCCTCGGGCGGGGGAGGGGCCATGGGGCTAAGCTGAGAACTCTTAATCTTCCAACCGGCCGTTTTATCCCTCACCAATGTGTACTCTTCGTGAGCCGTCCCTTTGGAATAGACGGCAAAGAGGGAGGCATGACAACCGTCCGGAAAAAAGCGGGTAACGAGCAAGCGCCGCTCCAGGATCATCCCTAGTGCCTCGGTTCGCCTCTGCCAGTCAGCCAGGAAGGAATCCAGGGTCATTAGGGCATCATCGGTCATCTCATGATAAATAATCTCAAGACGATTTTGCCGCTGGAATTCGGTCAAATGGGTGAAAAAATCGTCGACCGACCTCCGCCGTTCCTGCTGAAAATAGAGGGTCATCACAAGGATCCCACTAAAAACGAGGAGGGCTGTCCCGACAAGGAAGGGACTATTCCGTTTCAGGGTTTCTCTCATCGGGTTGACTTCCTTGGGTCTCTCCTGTATTTAAAAGTCCCATGGCTCGCAAGAAGCTGTCAACCACCATCTATATCACCGAGGAGCAGAATGAACGGCTGAAAAGCCTCCATCAAAAAACCCGCGTCCCGGTCGCTGAATATATCCGTCAAGGAATCGACCTGATCCTGGACAAAAACCAGGGCCAGCTTCCCGGCCAACTAAACCTCTACCCCCCTCCCTCGATGGGAGGGGATGAAGGGGAGGGTGATCCCAGGGCCACCCTCACCCCAACCCTCTCCCCTCAAGGGAGAGGGAAAAATTAATCTCATGAACCCCAAAAATATCCGCAACTTCTCCATCATCGCCCATGTCGATCATGGCAAATCAACGTTGGCCGATCGGATCCTGGAGCTGACTGGCGCCATATCGGAGCGGGAAAAGAAAGACCAGTTCTTGGACAAGATGGATCTCGAACGGGAACGGGGGATCACGATCAAGGCCCAGACGGTCCGGCTCCGTTATCGTTCCAAAAATGGGGAAGAACAGATCTTCAACCTGATCGATACCCCCGGTCATGTCGATTTCAACTACGAGGTCTCCCGCAGTCTCTCCGCCTGTGAAGGGGCAATTCTTGTCGTCGATGCCGCGCAGGGGGTCGAGGCACAGACGCTCGCCAATGCCTACCTGGCAATCGACAATGGGCTCACCATCATCCCGGTGATCAACAAGATCGATCTCCCGAGCGCCGACCCGGAACGGGTCAAAAAACAGATTGAAGAGGTGGTTGGTATCCCGGCCCACGAGGCGCTTCTTGTCTCCGCCAAGACGGGGGAGGGGGTCGATAAAATTCTGGAGACAATCGTTGCCAAGATCCCTCCGCCACAAGGGAACCCCAAAGGGGCCTTGAAGGCCCTCCTCTTCGACAGCTGGTTTGATCCTTATCAGGGGGTCGTCGTCCTGATACGGCTCATCAACGGTACTCTTCACAAGGGAATGAAGATCCGTTTTTATTTTACCGGCAAAACCTATGATGTCCTCAAGATTGGCGCCTTTACCCCCAACATCGAAGAAAGAGAAAGCCTCTCTGCCGGCGAGGTCGGTTTTATCACTGCCGCCATCAAGTCGGTCCATGAAACAAAGATTGGTGACACCCTCCTCGAAGAAAATGACACAACCACCCGGCCGCTCCCCGGCTTCAAGGAGGTCCAGCCGATGGTCTTTGCCGGGATTTTTCCGGTCGATTCCAGCCAGTACGAGAACCTCAAGGGCTCGCTGGACAAACTCCGCTTGAACGACGCCTCTTTCTCCTTTACCCCGGAGACCTCGTCCGCACTCGGGTTTGGTTTCCGCTGTGGCTTTCTGGGACTCCTCCATATGGAAATCATCAAGGAGCGACTGGAAAGAGAATATAACCTGGAGTTGATCTCCACGGCACCGATGGTCCTCTTCCGGATCAAAACCATTCAAGGAGAAGTCATAGAGCTTGATAATCCTACCAAGATGCCACCCACCCAGGAGATTGAGGAGATTTCTGAGCCTTTTGTTCTGGTCCATATCCACACCCCCAGCACCACGGTCGGCAATATCCTCAAACTTTGTGAAGAGAGAAGGGGGATCCAACGCAAGATCGACTATCTTTCGGAAGACCGCGTGCTGATTGTCTACGAACTCCCTTTTGGCGAGATCATGTTCGATTTTTTCGACCGCTTGAAATCGATCTCCAAGGGGTACGCCTCGCTGGACTACGAACTTCTGGATTGGCGCGTTTCTGATTTGATCCGGCTCAATATCATGGTGAATGGGGATCCGGTCGACGCCCTTTCCATCATCCTCCACAAGGAAAAAGCGTATACCCGGGCACGGGAACTGGTGCATAAACTCCGTTCGGTGATTCCCAGACAGATGTATGAGGTGGCGATCCAGGCCGCCATCGGCGGCAAGATTATCGCGCGCGAAACAGTCGCCGCCCTGAGAAAGAACGTGACCGCCAAATGTTACGGTGGTGACATCACGCGAAAAAGAAAGTTGCTTGAGAAGCAAAAAGAGGGTAAGAAGCGGATGAAACAGGTCGGTAACGTGGTCATCCCGCAAGAGGCCTTCTTAACCGTTCTGAAGGTTGATTAGATAGTGATCGAGTAAGTCCCATGAAGAAAAGCAAAATCAGGGAGTACATTGAGTCGCTTTTAGTGGCGCTAGTCATCGCCTTTTTCCTCCGTTCCTTTGTCGTCGAGGCCTTCAAGATCCCTTCCGGTTCGATGATCCCGACACTCCTGATCGGCGATCATATCTTTGTCAACAAGTTCACCTATGGTTTGCGGATCCCGTTCACCAAACAATGGATCAAGAAATTCAAAACACCGGAGCGGGGAGAGGTGGTCGTCTTCATTTGGCCTGTCGAAGAGGACAAGGATTTCATCAAGAGGGTGGTCGGTCTGCCGGGAGACACCCTGCGGATTGAAGGGGATGCCCTTTTTGTCAACGGAGAACCGGTCAATGAGCAAAAGGTCTCCGTCGTCTCCCCATCCCGGCAAAAAGCACGCAAGTTGGTCGTTCTGGGAGATGCCATCGCCAGCGAAGCAGGACTCCGATCGGTCCCCTACTACAAAGGATGGGACCGGTTCGACTATTTTGTGGAGGAACTGGGAGAGGTAAAACACCTCATGCAGATTGACCACTACCCAAATACCGAACACCGCGAGATCACCATCCCGCCAGACCATCTCTTTGTGATGGGGGATAACCGGGATAACTCTGCCGATAGCCGCGAGTGGGGGTTTGTCCCGATGGAAAACGTCAAAGGGCAAGCAATGTTCATCTGGCTCTCCCTCGACACCGACGACAAACGGGTCCGTTGGGAACGGTTTGGGAAGTGGATAAGGTAAAAAAGGGTTGACAGAACGATCCAATTTCTATACTTACCCCCCGAATGATTTTGAAGAAAGACAAGAGTTTGAAACAAAAAACCCCGCCACAGCGGGGTTTTTTTTTACCTCAAAAGGATCTTTTAGGGCTCAAAACGCTCACCCGTGAGCAAATCCTTCATATCCTTGATCGGGCGAAGGTTTTTAAAGAATCCCTCAAAACCGGCAAGAAGGGGGATGACCTCAAGGGAAAGAGGGTCATCAACCTCTTCTTTGAACCCTCCACACGGACCCGGACCTCCTTCGAGATTGCGGAGAAAAACCTCTCTGCAGAAATTCTAAACATTGCCCCCTCGGCCAGTAGCCTCACCAAGGGGGAAAGCCTGAAGGATATGATCGAAAATTTGGGGGCGATGCATCCTGATTTACTGGTCGTCCGCCACGCGGCAAGTGGCGCCTCACCGTTGATCGCTTCTTATACCCAAGCCTCCGTAATCAACGGCGGGGACGGGTCACACGAACACCCAACACAAGGGCTGGTCGATCTCTTCACCGTCCAGGAGAACCTTGGACGAATCGCAGGGGTCAATCTCTTAATCGTCGGTGATATCGCCTACAGCCGGGTCGCCCGATCCAATATCTATGGTTTTACCAAGATGGGGGCCAAGGTCACCGTGATCGGACCGGCAACCCTACTCCCCCCGGGACTCGAAAAATTAGGGGTGAAGGTCTCCACACAGTTTCACAAACATATCCCCGGAGCGGACGTCATCATGCTCCTCCGGATCCAGAAAGAGAGACAACAGACCCTTAATTTCCCGAGCCTTGCCGAGTATACCCGATTTTTCGGCTTGACCCGTGACCTCCTCCCTTTGATCAAGAAAGGGACTTTAATTATGCACCCGGGACCGATTAATCGCGGGGTGGAGATTGATCCGGAAATTGCCGATTCAAAAAGCGCGGATGGTCCGCAAACAGTGATCCTCGAGCAGGTGGCCAATGGTGTTGCCGTCCGGATGGCGGTCTTGTCACTGTGGGGAAATAAAAAATGAAGCTACTGATCCAAAACGGCCGACTCATCGACCCCGCCACAAAAAAGGATGGGGTGACCGACCTTTTAATCTCCAACGGAAAAATTCAGAAGATTGGTGGAAAGATAAGGGCGCAAGAGGCGGAGCAGGTCATCAACGCCAAGGGATTCGTTGTTAGCCCGGGATTCATCGACCTCCACACCCACCTCCGTGAGCCGGGGCATGAATACAAGGAAACAATCCGGACAGGGACAGAGGCGGCCGCCGCCGGCGGTTTCACCACGGTGGTCTGCATGGCGAACACGGAACCGGTCAACGACAACGACGTCATTACCGAATACATCCTTAAAAAGGCGAAGGAAGAGGGGAGGGTCAACGTCCTCCCGGTCGGGGCGATCTCTCGTGGGCTCAAGGGGGAATCACTGGCGGATATTGGTCAGATGGCGGTGGCCGGTATTGTCGGCGTTTCCGATGACGGGTCTGCGGTAATGAACAGTGCCCTGATGAGAAAGGGGATGCAATACGCCAGGGGTTTCGGCCTGTTGGTGATCTCGCATGCCGAGGATGAATCCCTCTCCGGCACCTCTTCCATCAATGAAGGACTGGTCGCGACAGAGCTGGGGCTACCCGGCTCCCCCGATGCCGCCGAGGAGATCATGGTGGCCAGAGATATCGCCCTTGCGGAATTAACCGGGGCACGGCTCCATATTACCCACATGACCACCCGCGGCTCGCTGGAATTGGTGACTGCGGCCCGAAAGAGGGGAGTGGCGGTCACCTGTGACGTAGCCCCTCACCACTTCAGCCTGACCGACGAGGCGGTCCGGGGTTATAACACGCTGGCCAAGATGAGACCACCGCTCCGGAGTGAACAAAATGTGAAAGCCCTGAAAGAGGGTTTTCAAAAGAACCTGATCCAGGCGATCGCGACCGATCACGCCCCTCATGCCTCGTTTGAAAAGGAGGTGGAATTTCACCTGGCGACGAACGGCCTGGTCGGCCTGGAAACGGCCTTTTCCCTTTCACTCAAACTGGTTGAGGAAAAATTAGTGAGTCTGCCCGAACTGATCCACCTCCTTTCGACAGGGCCGGCCGGTATCCTTGGGCTCCAGAAAAAAGGGACACTCAAGGTCGGGGCCGATGCCGACATTGTGATCTTTGATCCAAAGGCCTCGGTCACGGTAGATGTCAACCGATTCCACTCCAGATCGAAAAACTCCCCCTTTCATGGATGGCGTCTGAGGGGAAAAATTCAAAAGACAATCGTCGCCGGTAAGGTGGTCTACGAGGCATGACCCGGGCGGTCCTGATCCTCGAAGATGGCACCCTCTTTGAGGGGCGCTCCTTTGGGGCGGAGGGCGATTCGCCCATGGGGGAATCGACGGGAGAGGTGGTCTTCAACACCAGCATGACCGGCTATCAGGAGATCCTCCACGATCCTTCCTACCGATGTCAGATCGTAACAATGACCTATCCGGAAATCGGTAATTACGGGGTTAATCCGGAAGATATCGAATCGAGCCAGGTTCATGTTGCCGGCTTCGTGGTCAAAGAGTATCACCCTTACCCCAGTAATTTCCGGTCCCAAAAATCGTTGGGGGATTATCTCAAAGAGCATAACATTATTGGTCTTGAAGGGATCGATACCCGCGCCTTGACAAAACAGTTGCGGGACAAGGGGTCACAGATGGGGATCCTCTCCACAAAATTGAAGGGGGCGGGTGATAAAAAGATCCTCTTGAAAAAGTTGAGACAGGCTCCAGGGATGATCGGCCGGAACCTGGTTGGTGAGGTGACCTGTCGGAAACCGTACCATTGGACCGAAGGGATCTGGAAGTTGGGGGCAGGGTATGAAAATCCCCCTTTGGCAAAGGGGGGTAAGGGGGGATTTAAGGTAATTGCTTACGACCTCGGCATCAAGTACAACATTCTCCGTAATCTCGTAAATGCCGGCTGTGATGTCACGGTTGTCCCTTCAAAGACCACTGCCCAAGAGGTGTTGAAATACAAACCGGACGGGGTTTTCCTTTCGAACGGCCCCGGCGATCCGGCCGCGGTCACAGACGTAATTGAAAATACCCGTCGGCTGATCGGCAAGGTCCCGATCTTTGGCATCTGTCTTGGTCATCAAATCCTTGCCCTCGCCCTCGGCGGAAAGACCTACAAACTGAAATTCGGGCACCGGGGAGGAAATCAGCCGGTGATTGACCTGGGAACCAGAAAGGTTGAAATCACGACACAGAACCACGGCTTTGCGGTGGATGAAAAATCTCTGAAGGGGAAGGGTGATTCACCCGAGGCCGATGTTTCGCATCTCAACCTCAATGACAAGACGGTCGAGGGGTTAAGGCACCGAAAACAGCCCATTTTCTCCGTACAGTACCATCCAGAATCATCACCCGGACCGCATGATAGCCACTATTTATTTAACCGATTTGTGGAGATGATGAAAAATGCCTAGACGCACCGATCTAAAAAAAATCATGCTGATCGGTTCAGGTCCTATCGTGATTGGTCAGGCCTGCGAATTTGACTACTCCGGGACGCAGGGCTGCAAAGCGCTTAAAGAAGAAGGGTATCGGGTCATCCTGGTCAATTCCAATCCAGCGACGATCATGACCGATCCCGATTTTGCGGACAAGACCTATATTGAACCGGTCGTCCCTGAAATAGTCGCCAAAATTATCGCCAAGGAGCGGCCGAACGCCCTGCTCCCAACCCTTGGCGGCCAGACGGCGCTTAATGTTGCCGTTTCCCTCGCTGAGGGCGGCGTTTTAGAAAAATACCACGTGGAATTAATCGGCGCCAAACTCCCCTCGATCAAAAAGGCGGAAGACCGAGCCCTCTTCAAACAGGCGATGCAGAAGATCGGACTGGAGGTCCCTCAAAGCGATACCGTTACCGGTCTGGAGACCGGAAGGGCACTTTTGAAAAAATTGGGTCTCCCGATCATTATCCGTCCTTCATTCACCCTCGGTGGGACGGGGGGAAACATCGCCACTACCGAAAAAGAATTTGAAGAACAGCTCCATTGGGCGCTCTCCACAAGCCCGATCCACCAGGTACTCCTCGAGGAATCGGTCCTCGGCTGGAAGGAGTTTGAACTGGAGGTAATGCGCGATCTCAAGGATAATGTGGTCATCGTTTGTTCCATCGAAAATTTTGACCCAATGGGGATCCATACCGGAGATTCCATCACCGTCGCACCGGCCCAGACCCTGACCGACAAGGAATATCAGATCATGAGGAATGCGGCGATCGCGATCATCCGGGAGATCGGGGTCGATACCGGCGGTTCCAACATCCAGTTTGCGATCCAGCCCAAAACGGGGCGGATGGTGGTGGTGGAAATGAATCCCCGCGTCTCTCGAAGTTCGGCCCTCGCCTCCAAGGCGACCGGGTTTCCGATCGCCAAGATCGCGACAAAACTGGCGGTGGGCTATACCTTGGACGAGATTCGGAACGATATCACCCAATACACCCCCGCCTCCTTTGAACCAACCATCGATTACGTCGTCACCAAGATCCCGCGCTTCACCTTTGAAAAGTTCCCCGAGGCGGATGATACCCTCACCACACAGATGAAGGCGGTGGGGGAGGTAATGGCGATCGGACGGACCTTTAAGGAGTCGCTCCAGAAGGCGATCCGTTCGTTGGAGACTGACAGATATGGATTTGAAAGCCTCTCCCCCTCACCCCAACCCTCTCCCACAAGGGGAGAGGGAGTTAAAAATTTGGTTCCCCCTCCCTTGATGGGAGGGGATAAAGGGGAGGGTGAAATAAAAACGCTCCTCATGGAAAAACTTCGTAAACCAACGGCCGATCGTCTCTGGCTGATCGGGGATGCCTTCCGGCAACGGTTCAGTGTGGAACAGATCCATGAAATCACCAAGATTGATCCGTGGTTTCTCTACCAAATCCGGGAGATTATTCAGGAGGAGACCCGGCTCAAAACAGGCTCTTTCCTTAAAGACAGATTGGTGATGAGACGGGCCAAGGAGATTGGCTTCTCCGATCGGCGTCTTTCTAATCTTACGAACCTTCCCGAACAGAAAATCCGTCAGATCCGGAAGAAGATGAAGATTGAACCGGTCTATAAGACCGTCGACACCTGTGCGGCGGAGTTCAAGGCCTACACCCCCTACCTCTATTCCACCTACGACGCCGAAGATGAATCGAACGTCACCAAGAAGAAGAAGATCGTCATCCTCGGCGGAGGACCGAACCGGATAGGGCAGGGGATCGAGTTTGACTACTGTTGTGTCCATGCGAGCTTCGCCCTGAAGGAAGAGGGTCTCGAAACAATCATGGTCAACTGTAACCCGGAGACCGTTTCGACCGATTACGACACCTCCGATCGCCTCTACTTTGAACCACTCACCTACGAAGATGTTTTGAATATTATAGAAAAAGAAAAACCGAAAGGGGTTATCGTCCAGTTTGGGGGGCAAACACCCCTGAAACTGGCCTTGTCCCTCGCCAAGGCGGGGGTCCCGATCATCGGGACCTCTCCTGAGAATATCGACAGGGCCGAAGACAGAGGGCTTTTTTCGCAAATGCTCCGCAAATTGAAACTCAGGCAACCGGAGAACGGCACGGCCCATTCCTCGGAGGCGGCGGAAGTGATCGCCAACAGGATCGGTTACCCGGTTGTGGTCCGCCCCTCGTACGTCCTGGGGGGGAGGGCCATGAGGATTGTTTACGACGCCGAAACCCTCCGCCATTACATGAAAAGTGCGGTGACCGCCTCTTCGGAACGGCCGATCCTGATTGACAAATTCTTGGAGGCGGCCATTGAAGTGGATGTTGACTGCATTGCCGACGGCCGTCAGGTGATTATCGCCGGCATCATGGAACATATTGAAGAGGCGGGGATCCACTCCGGGGACAGCGCCGCCTGCCTTCCGCCCTATTCTCTCAAACCGGAACTGGTGGAAGAGATCAGGAGACAAACCGGCCTGATGGCAAAAGAGCTCTCCGTGGTCGGACTGATGAATGTCCAGTTTGCCGTTCAGGGAGAAATGATTTATGTCCTGGAAGTGAACCCGAGGGCCTCACGAACCATCCCGTTCGTCTCCAAGGCAACCGGCATCCCGTTTGCCAAACTGGCGGCCAAGGTGATGGCCGGGAAGGGAAACCTGAAACAGTTGGGGTTCATCAAGGAAGTGATACCGGCCCATCTCTCCATCAAGGAGTCGGTCTTCCCTTTTAACAAGTTTCCCGGAGTAGACACCCTCTTGGGCCCGGAGATGAAATCGACCGGCGAGGTGATGGGAATCAACCATTCTTTTGGGGCCGCCTTCGCCAAGTCCCAGCTCGCCGCCTTTAATGCCTTGCCAGCCAAGGGGAAGGTTTTCCTGAGTATCCGAAATTCGGATAAAGGGGAATCGATCCTTCAAACCGCCAGAACTTTTCACAAACTCAACTTTGCAATCACAGCAACCCGCGGAACGGCCAAATTCCTCAAAACCAACGGCATCCCCTCCGCAACCATGAACAAGGTGAAAGAAGGAAGCCCGCACATCGTGGATGCCCTCAAAGGGGGAGAAATAGCGATGGTCATCAATACCGTCGAAGGGAGGGAATCGGCCGAGGATTCCTATTCCATCCGGAGGACGACACTTCTCTGCAACATCCCGTATTTCACAACCACCTCAGCCGCGCACGCCGCCTCCGAGGCGATCCGCGAGCTGAAGAAAACAGGATTGGATGTCCGGTCCTTGCAGGAATATCATTTAAAAAAGAAGTTGAATTCAAAAGAGATTCATAGTTAGACTCAGGGCCTCAAACACAAGGAGGGGGAAATGGGCGAAAAAGGATATTGCGTCAAATGCAAGGCGAAGCGGGATATGGGGGATGCCAAGAAGGTGACGATGAAAAATAAGAGGCAGGCCCTCAAGGGGAAATGCACCAAATGCGGCACCGGGATGTACAAAATTCTCGGCCTCAAGAAGTAAGAATTTAACTTCTTAGAAGTTCATCAATCGGATTAAATAACTTCTATAAGTCATTTAGATTTAGTATTAATTTTTAGTTTGCGGCTTAGCCTTATCTTCAGTATAATGGCGAGGCTTGACACCGCCATCCCGCCACGAATCATTGGATCGCCTGAGCTGGGGGGCTCATCTCTGCCAGTTCTACCACGGTTCTTCTGACTGGCTGGATCTCTTGACCCGTTTTTTTCTGAACGGTTTAAACCAAAACCAGTTTTGTCTCTGGATCCTGCCACCGGTCATCAAACGTCGGGACTTTGACGAGATGATCAATAAAACCAGGGTCTTTAAAGAAGCGTTCACTTCAGGGCAGATGGAAGTAGCGACAGCGACTCGTTGGTATTCCCTCAAGACAGGGTTTGATCCCCACAAGGCCTCTCAACGGCTCCACCTCAAGTATCAGGAATCACTCAAGAGGGGGTTTGAAGGGATACGGGTGGCAGGGGGACCCCATCATATCAAGGAGAAGATGGTTTGGAAACGGTTCGCCGATTACGAAAAGAGGGTCCATCAGGAGATAGGGTCCCGCAAGATCATCGCCCTCTGCACCCACTCCTTCACAGAATGCCCGTTGGGCACCATGAACTCCCTCATTCAGTCCCACGACCGGACCCTCATCCAAAGGAGCGGGCAGTGGGAAGTCCTCTGACATAACGTCGTATAATATATATTATGTAATGTTAGCTATTAGGAGGAAGGAGGTCACGGTCTGACAGATAGGTATAATCCGACAATGCCTTCCGGTAGTCATCCAGGAGCTTCATCCCGAGTGTCGGCTTGATCCGATCCTCCTTAATAGCGGTATCCACCACCCTCTTGAAGTTCCGGATCAGATCATTCGGGTCATACTGGGTACTCTGAAGGACCTGTTCAATGGTAGAACCCCGGATCACCTCTTCCAGGTAAAACCCGGATTCCTCGTCCGGATCCAGAAAGACATGGACCTCATTGGTCCGGCCAAAAAGGTTGTGTTCGTCCCCCATGATATCCTGATAGGCCCCGGAGAGAAAAATCCCCAGGTAATAGGGATCCTTGCCGATCGGATGGAGCGGCAGGAACTCCCGGACATCCTTGAGGTCGATAAACTCATCGATTTTCCCTTCGGAGTCGCAGGTAATATCCACCAGCGTCGCCCGATTGGAGGGCTCCTCATTCAATCGGTGGATCGGGATTATGGGAAAAAGCTGACCGATCGCCCAGTTATCCAGTAAGGACTGAAAGATGGAAAAATTGCAGACATACTGGTCCGACAGGCTGTTTTCCAACTCCAAAATCTCTTCCGGAATATGCCCGTTGGCCCGGAACTTGTTCACAATCTGTTCGGCAATCTGCCAGTAGAGATTTTCCACCTTCGCCTTGACCACCAGATCGAGCAGGCCGACATCAAAGAGACGGATCGACTCCTCCTTGATCTGTTGCAAGGCATGGTAGACCTCCAGCAGGTTCTTTTTATGGGGAATCTTTCTCCTCAGTGACAAGATGTCCCGGATGATCTTGTGTTCCTTGTCCGAATCGCTAACCTTCATCAGTTTTGATTCGTGACTCTTCTCCACATTGGCAAATGCCTCAACCACCAGCACGCTGTGATGGGCCACGGTAGACCGGCCGCTCTCCGAAACAATCACCGGTGGAGGAACCTTCTCATCCTCGCAGATATCCTTGATGTTATAAACGATGGTACTCGCATATTCATCCAGCGAGTAGTTCATGGAGGAATGAAAAGAGGTCCCGCTCCCGTCGTAGTCGATCGCCAGCCCCCCTCCCACATCCAGGTATTCCAGTTTTGCGCCGAGTTGAATGAACTTGGCATAGTACCGGGTCGCCTCACGGGTCGCCTGCTTGATGTTCATGATATCCGGTACCTGAGAGCCGATATGGAAATGGATCATCTGGAGACAATGCTCCAGCTTGTTTTCCTGCAGATACTCCCAGGCCTCCAGCGCCTCCGAGGCGGTCAGCCCGAATTTGGCGTCGTCTCCGCTGGAGTCAGCCCATTTTCCGGACCCCTTGCTGGAAAGCCGGACCCGGATGCCGATGGTTGGCTCGATCTCCATCTGTTGGCTGATCTGGATGATCCGCTCCACCTCATCCACCTTCTCCACCACCAGAATGATCCTCCGTCCCACCTTCTGCCCGAGCAAGGCCAGACGGATAAAGGCGTTATCCTTATAACCGTTGCAGATAATCAGGCTCTCCGGATTGTCATTGAGGGCCAGACCGGCCACCAGTTCCGGCTTGCTCCCCACCTCAAGCCCATGGGAAAACTCCCTGCCGGCATCCAGTATCTCATCCACAACCTCTCTTAACTGATTAACTTTTATAGGAAATACCCCTTTAAAATGGCCCTTGTATTCGTGTTCCTCGATCGCATTCTTAAAAGCCAGATTGATCGATCGAACCCTGTGCCGGATGATATCCTGAAACCGGATCTGAAGCGGAAACCCAAGCCCCATCTCCTTGGCCTCCTGAATGACCGCCATCAAGGAGAGACTCGCCCCCTCCTGGGGCAACGGGGAACAGATCACCTCCCCTTTTTCATTGACTGAGAAATAACCGGAACCCCAGCTGTTGATGTTATAGACCCGGAGGGAGTCGGCCACCGTCCAGACTTTTTCCGGCTTTGCCGAAGAATCGTTTTTTGTCGTGCCGTTTTCGACGTTGTTCGCAGAATGACGGGCAGGAACTTCCTTCAAAATCGGCTGTGCCATGGAACTTGAAAAACCATCTAGAACTTTTTTGGCCAGCCGTCAAACAATTTCGATCTTTAGAGGAGAATTTTATTTGGCCACAAGCATCATGTCTGTTGAATAGTCGGCAGAGGTGATGTTTGGCGCCCCCGACGCAAAGGTATTTCCTGATGGAGCCGGATCGGTTGATATTTTTTTGCACTTGAGTTGCGTCGTCTGGTTGAGCACCGTTAATTGGGGCATGCTGAACTCCGCCGCATAAGTAGTCCACTTGTTATCGGTTGGGACTGCCCAACCTAAAACACCATTAGAATCCAGCCCCAAGTACCCACCCAAGGTATTATCATTGGGGGGGCCGTTGATGGCACCAGAGACTCCAATAGGGCTACAACTGTCAGGGGTGCCATTGAGTCCCAAAACGAGAAATGTGGGGGTGGTCGCTGATGAAAAATAGGTGCTAACCGATGTGATCCCTGTCGCCCCTGCCGTACTGCTATTATAACTAAGGGCTGTACCAATCTTGGGGGCGACATAAAAACCGAGGCTGGCTGGGGCCGTGACGGAAGCGGTCATGTCGGGGCGAAATGGGTCGCTCGAGCCGGAAGAGCCGAGACCGACAGTGCCACCACTGACATTCACACGGAAGAACTGAAGACCGCTGATGACAATACTCAACGTCACTGTATCCCCTTTCGCAATCGTGAGAGGCGATGCCAAGTAACTGGTGTTTCCAAACGTGCTGCCAGAGCTGGTGGTTGTCACCGTCAAATTTTGAGCTCCTCCGGATGGAGACGCACCGGTTGTTATACCAGACGATGTGGTATAAAATCCGTTGGTAGAGTCACTGATCAAAATTTGGTAAGTCGCATCGAAATACAGAATAATCGATGCGTAAGTTCCCGGGTCTACCGTAAAGGGACAATCGACAAGTTTCGCCAGACCAACCTGGCTTCTGTCATACGTGATGGTGCAGGTCGTATTTGAAAGAGCACCCGAGTTGGAGCCAGAACTTGTGACTAAACCGATTGAGGTGAGCGTGAGGATCATTTTGTCCGGTGAAAGGAGCCAGTTTCCATCGCTCGGAGTCACCGCCGCCTGGCCCAGAGTGACACCTGTTAAAGCTCCGGCCGAACCAGTAGCAGGTGTAGCGCCATTTAAGAAACTGGCAGTGCCACTGATTGTATCTACACTATCATCACTACTGCTACTACTCGATCCACATCCGCCTGATGTAAAAAATAAAACGGCTAAAAACAGGCCGCTGACCCCCAGCAATCCGATTTTGCCCTTCATGCTTCCTCCTTTTTTGTAGCGGGGGTGGGATTTGTTTCTCCCCCGTCGCTTCGCTCCTCCTCCGAAACCCGGCCGTCCTTGCTGTCGTTCTCCGCCTCAGGCGGATCACTTCTCGTCCGCTGGCGGCGCTTCGGATCGGCTTCAAATCCCACTCACACCCATAAAATAGCAAAGGCCCCAATGGGGCCTTTGCTATTTTTGTAGCGGGGGTGGGATTTGAACCCACGACCTCGAGGTTATGAGCCTCGCGAGCTACCGGGCTGCTCCACCCCGCAGTTTAGGTTCGCGAGGTTTAAGGGTTCCCCTCCGCTTTGTCAAGGGGTGTTCCACCCGAGGGCGTTCCACCCGCCGGCTCCAACCCCTTCTCTACCTCCTTCAACTCCTGCAAACCTTTCTCCAAGAGATCAAGCGCCTCCCTCTCCTCGTCACCAAGATCGGCGAGCCGAAGCGCCATTTCAGCCGTATCTTCAAACAACCCCTCCCCCTTTTCCTCCCTTTCCTCCGCCGCGGCGGCATTTTCTGCGGCGGCCTTCTCCTCAAAATCCTTCAGTGACGGCATGTCGGAGAGGTCCCTCAAACCAAAGAGGGCCAGAAATTCCGGTGTTGTGGCGTAAATCAAAGGACGCCCCGGTTCATCCTTCTTCCCGACCACACGGATGAAACGACGCTCCAAGAGCCCCTTCAACACCGCCCCGGAATCGACCCCACGGATATGCTCCACCTCCGGGCGGGTCACCGGCTGGCGATAGGCGATGATCGCCAAGCTCTCCAGCGCTGGTGAAGAAAGCCTCGGCGGCCGTCTCTGCTCCAGCTTCTGGACCCATGCGGCAAATTCGGGCTTCGTCCGAAGCTGATACCCCCCCGAAATCTCTTCGAGCCCAAACCCCCTCCCCTGTTCTTCATATTCCTTCTTCAGGGAGTCCAGGACCTCATGGATGACCCCGCCGGAGATCTCCTCATCAAAGACCGCCTGGATCTCTTTAGCCGTCAGCGGTCTGCCGGAGGCAAACAAGAGGGATTCAATAACCTTCTTCAGCTCTGTATGTTCCATAGATTTTAAGCCTCCATTAACTGCGAGTGGATCCAAATTTCGCCATAGGCACTTTTCTGGGCAACGCGGATCATCTTTAGCTTTGCCATCTCCAAGATCGCCAGAAATGTCACGACAAGGGTTTCCCGTGTCTTGGCCTCGTTAAAAAAAGCCCTCCACTCGATCTCTTTCTTCCCTTTCAGTTGATCGACCAGCTCCACCATCCGTTCCGAAACCGAGAGCCGATCCACCTTCACCTCATGCATCCTGTCCTTGGGGAGACGGTTCCAGACCCTCTGAAAGGCGGAGAGCAACGCTGAGAGATCAACCTCGAGCTCCTCCTCATCCTCAGTCCCAGCCTGAAACCGTTCGGTCGGGTGCCCAAAAACTTCGCGGTCCAGGAGCGGTTTCTTCTCAAGCCACTGGGAGGCCCTTTTATATTTTTCGTATTCAATCAGCCGCTGGACAAGATCGGCGCGCGGGTCCGGTCCCTCATCCTCCTCCTCCGAGGCCTCCGGAGGCAAGAGCATTCTGGACTTGATGTAAGCCAGTTCGGAGGCGGTATAGATAAACTCACCGGCCAGATCGACATTCAACTCTTCCGCCCTGGAGAGGTATTCGAGATACCGGTCCAGAATGAAGGCGATCGGGATATCATGGATATCGATGTCACTCTTGCGGATCAGGTGGAGCAGGAGGTCCAGCGGCCCTTCAAAACGATCGACTTCAATGGTGTAGTTCTCCATCTTCATACCTTCATCGCCTTTCGGACCTTCTCCATCGTATTCTGGGCAAGGGCCCTCGCCTTCTTGGCCCCCTCATCGACCATTTCATCCAGACGGCTCCCCTGTTTCAAGACTTCTTCCCTTTTTCTGCGTATCGGGTCCAGAAATTGATTGATCGTGGCCACCATCCTCTTTTTATCCTCCACGCAACCGATCTTGGCCTGACGACATTCGGCATCCACCTTCTCCACAACATCCTTGGGGGAGTGGAGTTTGTGATAATCAAAGATAAGGCAGATATCCGGGTTCCCGGGATCTTCACGCCTCATCCGGGCCGGGTCGGTAACCGCCGACATTACCTTTTTTTCAATCGTCCCGGCATCATCAGAAAGGTAGAGACAATTGTCATAACTCTTGCTCATCTTCCGCCGATCCATCCCCAACAGTTTGGGGGCCTCTGTCAGAAGCGGTTTCGGTTCGACAAAAGTTTCACCATAAAGATGATTGAACCGCCGGACGACCTCGCGGGCCAGTTCGATATGGGGGACCTGATCGATCCCGACCGGGACCTTGCCCGCGTTATAAAGAATAATATCGGCCGTCTGCAGGAGCGGATAACCCAAAAAGCCGTAGGTCGAGAGGTCTTTCGTGGTCAGCTCCTGTTGCATCTCCTTGTAGGAAGGGACCCTTTCCAGCCAGGGAACAGGGGTTATCATCGAGAGCAACAGATGAAGTTCGGCATGCTCCTTGACATCCGACTGGACAAAAATTGTCGCCTTCTTCGGGTCCAAACCAACCGCCAGCCAGTCGGCCAGGATTTCCCGCCGGGATTGTCTCAATCCCTCGGGGGAGCTGTATTCCGTGGTCAATCCGTGCCAGTCGGCGATAAAAAAGAGACAGTCGTACTGGTCTTGCAGTTTCAGCCAGTTTTTCAGGACGCCATGGTAGTGACCCAGGTGGAGTCTCCCTGTTGGGCGCATCCCTGAGACGATTCTTTCTTTGGGTGTAACACCCTTGGGTGTAACACCCTTCATGAGAGTAGAACCCCTGCCAAGAGTTGAACTGGTATCATCAGAAATCGCAGCACCCCCAGATAAAAGGCGGCAATCAGGATCAGAAACCCATAACGCCCGATCTTATGGTAGGTTTCAAGATATTTTTCAGGCAGGATCCCCTCAAGGACTCCGCCGCCATCCAATGGGTGCAAAGGGATCAGATTAAAGAAACAGAGCATCAGATTCAGATAAACTCCCACCTGCAACATTTCGCCGATAATCAGAAACGACTTGCCGGGTGAAGGGATTTGTAAAAGAAGTTGAAAAAAACCGGCAAAGAGAAAAGCGAGAAGGAGGTTGGATAAGGGGCCAGCCGCCGCCACACGAAGATGCCCTTTTCTCCCTCCCCTCAAATTCCGTGGGTCGACCGGCACCGGTTTGGCCCACCCGAAGGGGATCAGCCCCGGGACCAGAAACATCATGAGGGGAAAAAGGATCGTCCCGACCAGATCGATGTGGGCCAAGGGGTTGAGCGTGAGCCGCCCCATCAGCCTGGCAGTATTGTCCCCCAGTTTGTTGGCCATAAAGGCGTGGGAACTTTCGTGAAACGAGAGTGAAAAGAGAAAAACGGGGAGAAAAACGATAAAAAGCCTGATTTTTTCCGTCATTTCGGGGCAATATAACGGTGCCCCTGCCGCTTGTCAAACCGGATTAATGTGTCAAAACTCCGACGCTTGAGTCTCTCAAAATGAGAAAAACCGGTCTGTCACAGGGGGACAGCCAGACGGCCAGGAATTGCCTGAGGTCTTAGACTTCTTTGTAATTCAACAAGTTATACGCGTACCTGGCACGAATCAGGGATTTCTTTCCAATGGCACACCACTTGCTTGTATAATAGGGGGAGGTGGTCACTCGCAACTTAAGGGATCTACGGGAACGAAAATAACCATGGTGACAAAAAATAGAACCCCCCTGATTTTGGCCTTTTGCCTCTCCCTCTTTCTCCTCTCCTGTTCGGATGACAAGAAGGAGGAAGGAACGCCGGGACCGAAACCGGTTGTCCCTGGTGTTGTCGTCCCTTCCCCTCCCGGCGGTGAAGGAGATGATGATTTGTCTCCGGGAGGCGGTGGTGGTGGAACAATCCCCCCTCCCCCTGTTGAGGATTGCGAAATTGAGGGGGATGAAAACGGCAACGGTCTTGCCGATTGCGCCGATCCGGCCTGTACTGCAAACATTGTCTGCCAGAACCCTGGTGACGAACCGGGTGACGGTGGTGAAGGGGATGGGGGTGATGGAGATGATGGGATCGCCGGGGATGGACCCGCTGTCCCAGGACTTGGCAGTTTTGCCAACAGTTTCGCAAGCCAGTTTCAAAATATCGCCAATCAGTTTGCCAGCATCTTTGGAGTGGGCCAACCGGGTGGTGGAGCTGGGGGTGGTGGAACCCCGGCACCGCATGATTGCGATGCCCCCTTAAGTTTAGGAACCGAGTTTGAGATTGTTAACGGTGAGGCAAGCGCCATCACCCAGGGGGGAGCCAACTCCTCTGTCGCCGCTTCCCCCCCCCTCTCGATCATCATCTGGCCCCTTCTGGACGGGGAGAGGATCGCCAGGGCAGACTCACAATACCAATATCAATGGAGTCAGAACGGCGCCGTCGTCAGCACGATGAGGGCCCCCGGTTTTAGTTACACCGACAGCCATGTCGGCCATTTTGTTTACAATCTGCAAATAACCGACACCGCCTGCGGTAACAGGATCGCCACGGACACCCCAACTGTCGACATCTATGGAGTGGGTGGTGCGGCAGGACAAGGGGGGGCTGGCGGAGGAGGAATCCCCCCCCCTGGAGAGGCGGCGGTGTGTGACGTCCTGAACGGTGTTGACCTGAGGGCCGAGGTTACCAGCGGGACGCCACTGGATCCCGATCCCGGATACACTGTCGGCTCGGGATCGATCAGAGTCCGGTTCGACGCCTACGTGAAAAAGAACGGCTCTTCCAATTGGACCCTCAACCAGGGGAATTTCAACTACGTCTGGAGGAGAGCCGGCAGGACTATTCAAAACAACCCTGCGGCTCAATACGAGAGTCTGTTTTCCGATCCGGGAACCTATGAGATCGAGGTGACCGTTTCTGATCGATGTGCCCGACCAACAACAAAGTGGATGCGACGTTTTGTCATCGTCCGGGAGCCACAGACCGGGGCCGGTGGTGGGACAGGATCCGGAAGCAGTCGTGGTTCTTCCCAGGAAACCGGGGAGACACTCGACTTCGGCGGCGGCCCTGTTGATGAATTTGCCGGGGCCACCGGCGGAGATATCGCTGTTGCGGTCAAGATCCGCAACTCCATCGTCTCTTACAAAATTTACCAGACGGTCCCTCAAAGTTTCCGTGACGGTTGGACCCGCTTAAGCGAACTCCACGAGCACTTAGGGGGGTGTGGTCGCGGAGAAGACCTGAAGCTCACCTCCCCTTCCGTGGCGATAACCCCGAATGGCCAGAGGATCCTCATTGCGCTCCATAAAAAATGCCTTAAAAATAATGAGGTCAAATCCCAAAATGTCGTCCACCAGGAGATCTGGTACAAAGATGGCCAATTTAGGGAGCGTTATGACACCGATCGGGGGATCACGATGGATCAGACCGGCCAAAAATGGTCCCCCAAGGCGATCTGTCTTGCCTCCGGAGACTGCGCCATCGGTTACGTTCGTTACAAGGACGAGGGGAGGCTCCCGGCATGGGAGGAACAGTCCATCTTCGGAGACACCAGGAGAGCCGGTTCCTATTTCAAGCATCTGACGACAAAAAAGGTTTACTACAAGATCTTCCCGAAAGAGGGAGATGCCCGAGGTCCCTTCAGGGTTAATGCGAGCCAAGACTCCATCCCCGGTGAATGGAGACAAAACATTATTGCGAGGGACCGGGAAACCCAGCTGACAGCCGTCTCCTGTGGCAACGACTTCTGCTTTAGCTTCATCCGGGAGCGGAGAGGTGAAGCAAACGACGTTCTCAGTCAGTCTGAATGGTTCCTCCGGATGGGAACGAATGGCGAGAGACGAAAGGACACAATTGAACATGATGTTTTAGAGGCCCCCGATGCGATGTTTGAATTGAAATTCACAAGCGGCGACAATCTGGTAAAGGTTTACAGGATCCCACCGTCCCAAGAAAGGTCGTTTGACGGGTCGTTAGTCGTCACACAGGTCACCTTGAATAATACAGAAAGGTTCAGGTATGATATGCCAAGTGGCACGGAGTGGTTGGCTCACGACCGTTTCTTTTTCAGTGTCAATGGCCAATTATACGAGATTCAGGAAACAGGGAGTTTCAGTGTAACCGTTTCCCGCGTCACCTGGAATGGAAACTTACTCGTCGAATCCCCCTTGGAATCCTTTGTCACTAATTGGGGGAGTCGCCAGAACAACTCTTTTTCCTACATGAACACCACTCCTGATAACAGCACCGGGCACTATTTCATCCTTTGGCGGGGGACAGACGGAGACCTGCACGGGGTTATCAGAGACCTACCATAATTCCTCAGGGGCCAAACTACACCCTCCCCCACCGCCGCCAACCTGGTCAATACTGCTTCCGGAACCTGAGGGGTCCTCAACAACACCACCGCCGTTAGGGGTCTCCCCCGCACCACTCCCCTCTTCCGGGCCCTTCGAGGAGGTCGTTGAGGCCGACCCACAGACCCCATCCCCATCCTTGTCATTGTCAGGATCCAGGACACAGGCGTCGCAGGCATCCCCGATCCCATCCTGATCGGAATCTTTCTGATCGGCATTGGCCACAGCCCGGCAATTGTCCAGATTCCCGCAGACCCCGTCCCCCTCCTGATCATTCTCTGGGTCGGAGGGACAACTGTCGCAGGAATTCCCCTGGCCGTCACTATCCAGATCGGCCTGATCGGCATTGGCCAAATTCAGGCAGTTGTCGCCGCCGTCACAAACGCCATCCCCATCCGAATCATTGAGGGCATCCACGGGACAAACGTCACAGTCATTACCAAAGGTATCACCATCGTCATTGGCCTGATCCGCGTTGGCATTTGTCGGGCAGTTGTCAACGTCCCCACAGACCCCATCCCCATCGGCGTCGTTGGCCGCATCATTCGGGCAGTCGTCACACTCATCCCCGATACCATCGCCATCCGTATCGGTCTGATCGTCGTTCCAGTCGTCATCACAATTGTCACAGGCGTCTCCCAGATCATCCGTATCGTTATTCGCCTGATCCTGATTGGAAACAGTCACACAATTATCACAGAGATCGCCGCGGCTATCGGCATCGGAGTTGGCCTGATCCGGATTGGCTTCACTGGGACAGTTATCGACGTTGTTGGCAAAGCCATCCCCATCAGTATCCGGGGGAGGGGCAAACGCCTTTGGCAAAAAGAGAAACTGAAGGGAAAAAAAGACGACAACCGCTGGCTTTAGGCAGTTCTGTTTCAACAAGTTAACAACCTTTTACACTAAACCGGCTGATCTGACAAGATTAATCCATTACGCCCGTGGGTGAAACTTTTTGTAGAGATCCTTGAGGTGCTTCATGCTGACATGGGTGTAGATCTCCGTTGTGGCGATATCGGCATGGCCGAGCAAGGTCTGGACCGCCCGGAGATCGGCCCCCCTTTCCAGCAGATGGGTCGCAAACGAGTGGCGGAGGGTGTGTGGTGAAACTTTTTTGTGGATCGAACTGACCAGGGCATACCTTCTCAAAGACTGCCAAACCGCCTGACGGGTCAAACCTGTTCCCCTTTTTGAAAGAAAAATGTACGGGGACGTAGGGGCGGTTCGCGAACCGCCCTTACACTTAGCCCACCCGGTACGAACCTGTTCCAAGTAGAGCCGAACCGAATCCAGTGCCTTCCGTCCCACCGGGACAAGCCTCTCTTTATTCCCTTTTCCCAAAACAATGAGATACCCTTTTTCAAAATTGATGTCGGTCATTTTCAGGTGGACCAGTTCGGAGATCCGGAGACCGCAGGCGTAGAGGAGTTCCAGCAAGGCCCGGTCCCGGATCCCCTCCTTTTTCTGATCGGGAGGGAGGGCCAGCAATTCCTCCATTTCCGGATAAGAGAGGAGGTTCGGCAGGCGGCGGCCAATTTTGGGGAAGAGGATCGACTCGGCCGGATTTTTCTTTAAAAATTTTTCGGCGATACAATAATCAAAAAACTGACGGAGGCTAACCAGCTTTCTTGCCAAAGAACGGGACTTGATCCCCTTTCTGGAAAGCCCAAGGAGGTATTCGGTCAGTTTTTTTTCCCCAACGGCCACGATGGAGCCAATTTTTTTGGCCTTGGGTGAATCACCCTGGAGGAAGGAAAAGAAATGGACAAGGTCACTGGAGTAGGAGGAAACAGTATTCCAAGAGAGCCCTTTTTCGACCCGGAGATGATTGAGATAACCGTCGAGAAGAGTATCCATAGGGCTCGGGTGAATCACCCTTGAAATTGGGTTCATCCTACTCTAAGTTCTCTGCCATGTCTATGGTTTCGACCGAACCGATTTTTGAGTTTTACCCAAGCCAGGAATTCCGTAATCACTCCTCCCTTCTTCTGGAGATCGGCCCGGGCCGGGGGGATTTTTTGTTTCACCTCTCTCAAGAAAACCCAAACCAGCCGATTGTGGCGATTGAGTACAAACGAAAGCGGTTTGAAAAATTGATCGAAAGGACACGGAAAAAAGAACGGGGCAACATCTCTCTGATCCTCGGGGATGCCAGGGAGGCCTTGCCCCTTTTCTTTCACGAAGAGCAGTTGGAGAAAATCTTTATCTTCCATCCGGATCCCTGGCCGAAGAGGCGCCATGCCAAACACCGGTTGATCCAGCCGGACTTTTTAAAAATTCTGGCGGGAAAGATGAAAAAAGGGGGGCTCCTCACCATCCAGACCGATGACGCCCCTTATGCCGCCTGGATCGAATCCTCCCTGAAAACGATTGACTGTTGGGTTTCCTCAGAAGCCCCACAAAGATCGGTCAGGACCCTTTATGAGGAAAAGATGCAAGGGAAACTGATCTTTACATTTACATTAAAGAAATGTTAGGGGGCACGGGTGTCCACTAAACCTTCCAAAGAATTGGAAACCTTCCCAAACCCAAAACCGGATCGGGACTATGAGATCTTTTTCGATTGCCCGGAATTCACCAGCCTTTGCCCCAAAACCGGTCAGCCTGATTTTGCAACAATCCGGATCCGCTATATCCCGGACAAACTCTGCATCGAAATGAAATCCCTCAAGCTCTACCTCTGGTCCTTTCGGAATGAAGGGCATTTCTACGAGAAGGCCACGAACCGGATCCTCGATGATCTCGTCCAGGCCTGCCAGCCGCGCTGGATGGAGGTGATTGGAGATTTCAATGTTCGGGGTGGAATGAAGGGGATTGTCACGGCGACGTTCGGAAAAAAACCTACCTGATCAAATTCATAAATTCCTGCCGGGTTTCCTGTCTCTTTCGAAAGGCGCCGAGCATGGCGGAGGTCACCACTACCGATCCCCTCTTCTGGACCCCTCGCATCTGCATGCAGAGGTGCTCCGCTTCAATAACAACAGCCACCCCCATCGGGTCCAGGACCTCTTGCAAGGTATCGGCAATCTGATTGGTCATTCGTTCCTGGACCTGAAGACGTCGGGCAAACATATCGACCAGCCGGGCGAGTTTGCTAATCCCCAGGATTTTTTTACTGGGGATATAGGCGATGTGGCATTTTCCAAAAAAGGGAAGGAGGTGATGCTCACACAGACTGTAGAGGGCGATATCCTTCATCGTCACCATCTCTTCGTGGTCTTCGGTAAAGAGGGCCCCGTTGATGATCTCTTCCAGATTCTCGTGATACCCTTTTGTCAAAAACTGGAGGGCCTTGGCAACCCGTTTTGGGGTTTTGAGGAGCCCTTCCCTCTCCGGATTCTCGCCCAAAAGGGAGAGGATCCGGTCGACAGAACCCTCCAACTCCTTTTGCCGATCTGGATGAAGCCTGTCGTAGGATAGCTCGATAATCTTGTTTTTCTTCTGAGGCATGGTAAAGATCTACCGTATCTGATGGATTTCGTCAACGATTCTTAAAAACTTCTTCGGGTCGAACTGCTCGCCGACGAGGCTCTTCCCTTTCAGCCAATTCCCCTGAGAGTCAAAGAAAAGGAGTGTTGGCCAGCCGACAACTTGATAGCGTGAGGTCTGCTCACGACATTGTGGGGTTTCCTGGGTGCAATCGATCTTGACGAGGACAAAAGATTTCAGCGCTTCACGAACCTCCGGATCGGCAAAGAGTGTCCTGTCCATCTGGAGGCAAGGAAGGCACCAGGTCGCCCAAAAATCGAGGAGGAGCGGCCTTTCCTCCCTTTTGGCTTGTGCGAAACCGGCCTTGGCATCGAGAACCCAGGGGAGACCGGTCTCGTGGAGTTGGGATGTTGATTTGTTCCACTGATGAAAAACGACCGAACCATAGTAGAAGGCGGGGATCAGGAGAACGAGGCCAAGAATTTTTTTGACCCAGTTTCCAAACGGACCCCACGAAAAGAGACGAACCGTCCCGAAGAAGGTCCCAACCACCAGAAACGGAAAGCCCATCCCGAGACCGAAGGCGAGCAGGAGGAGGAACCCGATGACGAGATCCCGGGTCTGCGTCACATAAAGAAGGAGTGACCCGATGACAGGTCCGACACAAGGGGCGGCCAGAAACCCGAGCGTCGCGCCAGCCAGGAGTGAACCGAAGATCCCCTCCCCTCCCGTCTTGGCCAGACGGTTGCGCAGGAAGAGAGGCATCTGGATTTCAAAGAGGCCCAACATCGAAAGGGCCATCAGGAAAAAGAGAAGGGTAAAAATTAGGAGGATCCAGACATTCTGAAAAAGAAACCCGAGACCCTGGCCGAGACTCGCCGCCAGGACCCCGAGCAGGGCATAGACAACCGCCATGCCGAAAACCAGGGCGAGGCTCAAGCGAAAATTACGGCGGAGCCTCTTTTCTTTTCGGATCCCGATGAAGGCGAGCGTGATCGGAATGAGCGGCAGGACGCAGGGGGTAAAATCGGTTACCACGCCGCCAAGGAAGGCCAACCCTCCCGCCAAGATTTTCTTTTCTTTGACAAGGGCTTCAAAATCACCTTCAAAAAAACCTTTTTTGACAAAACCGTCCCCCCTAAAATGAAGCAGAAACAGCTTCTCCTGTTGCCGGAAGCAAAAGGAGCCGGAACAACCTTGATACCTCAAGAGTCCTTTGACTTCTTCTCCGGGCTTCACCCGTTTGATAACTGCCGGAACGGTGACACCCCCTTCGTAGATCTCCAGTTCCTTGCCTGAGAATTTGTCGTGCTTGAAAACTGCCGCCGGAAATTGAAGCCGGACCAGTTGAACAGGCGAGTCTTCGGGAAATAAAATCTCTATTTTATCTTTGTAAAGGAAGTGTCCCGGTGGAACATTAAAGACGATCAGGAAAGAGGCTTCCCCAACCGCCGAAAACTCCTGGTTCGTCTGCTGGACCTCCCAGCCAAACGGGTCATCCAGCGAGAACAAGGGAAGAGTGAAAAGAAAAAACAGCAGAGCGGCAAATAACTGTAACCGTTTCATCAGATTCATGGTACAATAGACCCCAAGTTCTTGACAAGAGATTTGAATTAGGTAGCCCTTACCCATGAAATCAACGAATAAGGTCATGCTGGAAAATGCCTGTCGGGTTGCCAAATCGGCGAGGGCCAAGGCGGTCTTTGTCCTTGTCGATGCCCTCGATCATATCGTTTTGGATGTCGAGGCTCCCAAAGGGTGTCCTTTCATTCCGGTCACGCGCCGTGGCCCGGATGAAATCCGTGAAAGTTTTCCGGAAGAGTTGAGAGGAATGCTGGACCGAACCATCCATATCCCAAAAATTGACATGACACGGATGGGAACAATCAAGATCGGCGTCATGCTCGCCCTCTCCAAACGTCTGATCAAACTGGGGGACAAGATTGTCTTTCTCACCGGCTCGACTGAAATGGCCACCCTGGACAGTATCCTCATCATCGACACGGCCCGGGAGACCGAGATCCTCACAACACAGGCGATCGGCGGGATTGCCGACAATGTCAAATCGGAGGTCTTTCAGGAGGCGTTGAATCTCTCCATCGAACTGGCCAGCCGGGGACGTGAAGGGAAACCGATCGGCACCATCTTCGTCCTCGGGGATGAGGACAAGGTCATGCAACTCTCAAAACAGATGATCATCAACCCCTTCAAGGGGTATACCGAGGAGGAAAGAAATATCCTCAACCCGACCCTCAAGGAAACACTCCGAGAGTTCTCAGCCATCGACGGGGCCTTCGTCATCTCTGGCGACGGTCTGGTGTTGACCGCTGGTCGTTACCTGAGCACCGCCGGTGACAACGAAAGCCTGCCGCAGGGTCTCGGCGCCCGCCATATCGCCGCCGCAGGAATAACAGCCTTGACAAGGGCGATCACGATTGCCATATCAGAGTCCACCGGTGATGTCCGGATCTTCAAGGATGGCAAGATCTTGATGGAGATTGAGAAACCGGTTCGAGTGTAAATTCAAGGAGAGTCCAATGACCAAGGAACCCGGCAAAGAAGAAAAATATTTTGACATCCGTACCGTCGAAAAAAACTTGAAGAGGGGTCTGGTCACCAAGCAGGAGCTCGACAAATTCGTCAAGGGACTGGATGACTCCAAGGATCATTGTGCCGAGATTCAGGTCTTCGAAGAAACCAAAGATAATAATACCTAGTAGTAAACCTCTTCGGTAATTTGGTGGGCCCCCTTCCACTCCTTGAGAAAGGGGCGCGGTTTTTCCCCTTCCCACTCGACATAGGCATAGGTCAAGCGAACGGTCCGTCCCAAAAAGGGGGGGTCCAGATTCACCTTCTCATTCCACAAACCGGTATTGATATAAACCTTGTCCGCGAGGAATTGTCTGAAAACATACTGGTGCGTGTGACCACAGATCACGACATGGCAATCCTTTCGGGTCAGCAGGATCTTCTTGGCCTGCCGGTCCAGCTCCGGGGCCATCGCCATCTCCTTGAGGATTTTTAGGGTCTGTAAAAAAGGGGACCGACGGGAGGGATCCTTGGTAAACCGAAAAGTAATAAAATAGTGAAGGATCCGAATGATCGACTTGATCGCAAAACGGGTGTCATGCACGAGGGCCCAGCGGATATAATGCTCCGTGGGATAGACCTTGTCAAAATAGGGACGTTCCTTTTTCACCCGGCTCAAGTAATGAATCACGAAAAGAGAGCCCCACGGCAGGTTGACGATTGGCTCCGGGAGATTCTGCCTCAGAAAAAGATGTTTTGCGTCAAAGGCGCTGTCGGCAAAAAAGCGGTGCCCGTGTTCAATATGAACCCCCCCTTCAAAGTAGGGCTCCAGCCGGACCTCGACATTATCGGCAAGATTTTGTTTTAAAAAGGCCGCCACAGCGGGCCAGAGGAGGCCCGGGTCATGATTCCCAAGCATAAAAAGGACACGATGCCCGGGGGTTCGTGTAAAACTCCTCATCTCCCCGAAGAGTTCCGGATGCCCTTTGAAAATCTGCTCCATCCTCCAAACAGCTGATTTCTCGGAAATCATGTCGGGATTGACAATCGACATGTCCAGATTCAGGTGGTTAAAAAAGTCCCCGTTACAGACCAGTTCGACCTCCGCCTTTTCAAATTCTCCGGTCCGGTAATATTTCATGAATTCGACAAACTGCTTGTCATAAAAGAAATCTTCAAGATGGTTAAAACTCCCGTCCGGCAGGAGTTTCCCTTTCCCGATATGAAAGTCACTTACCACAAGTCTAATTTTCATAAGACCCCGTCCTCAAAATTCTAAGGCCGATCTGATAATACTGAAGCCCGGTCACCAGGGTAAAGAAAAATGCCCCCCCCAGCATGACCGGAAATCCTTTTATAAAAAACCCGAGATGTTCCGTACTGTTGTTTTCAAGAAAAGAGAGTCCGCGAGGGGCGAGGGCGAAGACGAGGGCAAAGATCTGGAAAAATGTCGCCATCTTGGAAAGAAAGGTCGGTTTGTAAACGAGCTTGATTCGTTTTGCCTTAAAAATAATGAGGCCAATCACGATCATCAGGTCGCGCAAGAAAACGACCAGGGCGAGCCAAAAAGGGATGAGGCGGAGGATCGCCAGCGTGATAAAGGCCGAGGCCATCAGGATTTTATCCGCCATCGGGTCCAGAAAGGCCCCCAGATTTGACTTCTGTTTGAAAATCCTGGCAATGGAACCATCCACCATATCGGTCACTGCCGCGATGCAGAAAAGGATAAACGCCTCTTTCCAGAACCCTCGTGCCGCCGCCACAACAAAAAAGGGACAGAGAAAAATCCTGACAAAACATAAGATATTGGGGACCGTAAAACGAGCCATGGGGTCGTGATGATAACGGGGTTCGCCCATTTGTCAATCGGGAAGAGGCCCAACGAATGAATTCGTGGGCTAGTTTAAAATAATTCCTCCGGAATTCCGGAAGGAATTGTCATTGGGTTAGCCGCCGAATTTATTCGGTCGGCCAATGGGAATGGACATCCTGAGCTAAGTCGAAGGATAAGATTAATCACGATAGAGTGCCAACTGTTTGAACTGTTTCTCCCCGACCGCCGCCTTGACACGAATCCCTGCCTTGAGATGTTTAACCGACAAGATCCTCCCGTTCTTATAAAGAAGCGCCAGCAGACGACCGGCTGAATGGGGAAAGAAAAATGAGGTGGTCGTCATCCCCTCGGAAAGACGGTCTTCAATCACTTTTAATAAACGATCCAGTCCCGTTCCCTGTTCTGCCGAGACAGCCACCCCTTCCTGAGGGGGTTCTCTCTCCGAAACAAGATCAATCTTGTTATAAACCGTCAGGAGCGGCTTTTTGGAAAGCCGAAAATCCTCCAGAACCTCCTCCACTGTTCCCTGCTGCCCCTCCCAGACAGGACTGGAAAAATCAACGACATGGAGGAGAAGATCCGCCACGGCCGCCTCCTCAAAGGTGGCGCGGAACGACAGGATTAGTTCATGGGGGAGATTCCGGATGAAACCGACGGTATCGGAGAGGAGTACCTGTCGGCCGGAGGGGAGTTTGAGGCGTCGGACGGTCGGGTCCAGCGTGGCAAATAGTTTATCTTCCACAAAAACTCCCGCCTGGGTGAGCCGGTTCATCAAGGTCGATTTCCCGGCATTGGTGTACCCCACCAGGGCGACAAGGGGGATCGGCACCTTTTCCCTCTTCCCTCGGTGGATCCCGCGATGCCCCCGGATTTTTTTTAATTCAAGGGATAAACGATGGATCTTTTCACGGGCGCGGCGGCGATCGATCTCCAGCTTCGTTTCACCCGGCCCCCGGGTCCCGATACCACCAGCCAGACGGGAAAGCGTGATCCCCTTCCCCACCAGCCTCGGAAGGAGGTAGGAAAGTTGTGCCATCTCGACCTGAATCTTCCCTTCCTTCGTCCGGGCCCGCCGGGCAAAGATGTCCAGGATCAGACCGGTCCTGTCGATCACCTTTCTCCCCCAGGCCTCTTCGAGATTCCGATTTTGCGTCGGGTTCAACTCCTGGTCAAAGATCACCAAATCAACCCGGTGTTCCTCAAAAACCGGCTTCAACCCCTCCACCCTTCCCTCCCCAATCAGCGTCGCCGGGCTCGGCTGCCGAAGCTCAAAAGAAAGTTTGTCGATAACAGAGGCCCCGGCACTCCGGGCCAGATGGGCCAGCTCCTCGAGCGAGCCTAACGCCTCCCCTTTCCGATGGCGATTGACATAAGTTCCGATGAGAAAGGCCTTCTCGGCAGGATTACTGAAGGCAGGCAACATCACCTCCAAAGAGGGAATTGACACTTTTCAGGAGTTCGTCGGAGGGCTCCACATAAAGATCTTCGGGAAGAGAAAGGATTGTCTCCCCGGAAGCGGGGTGAATCAGATGAACATACAAAGGACAGCGCCCCCTGAACCGGGCCAGGAGTTTTTTCAGATTTTCCAATTGTTCGCGTCCTGTCGCCGGCGAGGCGAGACGAATATGAACAGCACGGGAACCGGAATTGGCAACAAGGGGGACAACGTCACGGGCGAGTATCTTGATCTCCTCCTCGCCCAGATCCAGTTCCCCTGTGGCGATCAACGGTTGTTCCGATTTGAGGAGCGTGATTGTCTTCCGATAAAGTTCAGGGAAGACGATCAGTGTCGCATTCCCGGTTAAATCCTCCAGCGTCACAAAGGCCATCCGGTCCCCCCCCTTGGTCGTGATCTCCCGGAGTGACGTCACCACCCCACCGACCTTGGCCTCAGTCCCATCCGGTCTGTCAGCAAGACGACTGATCTCAAAGGTTCCCTTTCGACGAAGAAGTTCTTCATGTTCTTTGAGAGGGTGTCCGGTAATGTAAAACCCGAGCGACTCCTTCTCAAAGGTCAGTTTCTCCCGCGTCGGCCACTCCGGACGGGAAGGGGGGGCCTCATTCTCCCCTCCTCCAGTCACCGGGCCAAAGAGACTTTCCTGCCCTGTTGCCTTTTCCTTCTGGATCTTTGCCGCCTTTTCCAAAAAGAGGGGCAACGCCTCAAAACAGGAGGCGCGGGTCACCCCCATGGAATCAAAAGCGCCGCACTTGATCAGGCTCTCCAGCACCCGGCGATTGATTTTTCTTAAATCGACGGTCGTGATGAAATGAAAAAAGGAACGGAAGCCTGGTTCAGGCAAGCGCCCTTCTTTTTTACGCGTTTCAATCAGGGACTCAATCGCGGCGGTCCCGACATTTTTCACGGCGGCCAGTCCAAAACGGATCTCCGCCGGACCGACCACGGAAAAACCGGTGTAACTCTCATTGACATCCGGCGGCAGGACGGAGAGCCCGTGAGCCCTGGCATCCGCGATGAGAAGCATCACCTTGTCACTGTTCCCCATTTCATGGGTCAGGAGGGCCGCCATATATTCCACCGGAAAGTGGGCCTTGAGATAAGCGGTCTGGTAGGCGATCAGGGCATAAGCGGCGGAATGACTCTTGTTAAAACCATACTCCGCAAACTTGGCCATCAGGTCAAAAATCTTTTCCGCTTTTTTCGGCGGGATCCTGTTTTCATGCGCCCCCTTCAAAAAACGGTCCCTCTGCTCCGCCATAACCTCCGGGTTTTTCTTCCCCATCGCCCTTCGCAGAAGGTCCGCCTCCCCCAGAGAAAAGTTGGCGAGCTTCGAGGCGATCTTCATCACCTGTTCCTGATAAACGATGACCCCATAGGTGTCTCTTAAGACCTCCTCAAGTTCGGCGAGTTCGTAACGGACCTGAACCTTGCCATGCTTTCTATTGATAAAATCCTCGACCATACCACTGCCAAGCGGTCCCGGACGGTACAGGGCCACCACCGCAATCAGATCGGGAAAGACCGTCGGCTTGAGTTTGGCGAGGAGATCCCTCATCCCGCTGGACTCCAGCTGGAACACCCCCCAGGTATCCCCCTTCGAAAGCATCGCGTAAACCTCCGGGTCATCCAGGGGGAGATCTCCGACATCCAGATCGAGCCCGCGCGTCCGTTTGATGATTTTTCTCGTCTCGTCAATAACCGTTAAAGTTTTCAGGCCAAGAAAGTCAAACTTGATCAAGCCGATCTTTTCGATCGCCTTCATGTCAAACTGGGTGACAATTTCATCATGCTGCCCTTTGTACAGCGGCATGAAGTTGACGAGCGGCTGGTCGGAGATCACAACCCCCGCGGCGTGCGTTGAGGCATGACGGGTTAGTCCTTCCAGGGAATGGGCCGTCGCAAGAAGCCGTCCGATGGTCGGATTCTTTTGACCAACCTCCGCCAGGCGGGGCTCGCTCCGAATCGCCTCATCGAGGGTAATATTCAAGGTGTTCGGCACCAGCTTCGCAATCTTGTCGACGTCGCCGTACGGGATCTCCATCACCCTCCCGACATCGCGGATCACCGCCTTGGCCTTCATCTTTCCAAAGGTGATAATCTGCGAGACGTTGCCGTACTTCTGCTGGACGTAGCGGATCACCTCATCCCGTCCGTAGATGCAAAAGTCGATATCCATATCCGGCATGGTAACCCGTTCCGGATTCAGGAACCGCTCAAAGAGGAGGTCATAAGGAATCGGGTCAATGTCGGTAATCTTGAGGCAATACGCCACGAGACTTCCAGCGGCTGAGCCCCGACCAGGGCCGACCGGGATCTTCTTCTCCTTGGCGTAATTGATGAAATCGGCAACAATCAGGAAGTAGCCGGCAAATCCCATGTCCTTGATCATCTTCAGTTCCTGATGGACCCTTTCCAGCCTTTGGGCCTTTGACGGCTCTCTCTCTTCAGGCTTGAGCTGGGCCTCACTCTTCCGCCACCGTTCTTCAAACCCCTCGAGTGTTTTTTCCTCCAGAAACTGGTCTAAGGTTTTTTCTTTGGGTGGTTCAAACTTGGGGAAATAATAGGTCTTGAAGTCAAAATCGAAGTTGCATCGTTTGGCCACTTCGACGGTGTTTTGAAGCGCCTCCGGGTGATCGGGAAAATAGCTCCGAACCTCTTCGGCCGATTTAAAATAAAACTCATCCGAGCCAAACCGCATCCTCCCTTCATCCTTTAAGGTGGTGCCGGTCTGGATACAAAGGAGCGCCTCGTGGGCCCCGGCATCCTCTTTTTTGAGATAATGACAATCCCCTGTCGCGACCACAGGGATGGAAAGTCTTTTTGCCAGATCAAAGACCGCCTCGTTCACAATCTTTTGGTTCGGCAGGGAATGGGCCTGAACCTCCAGATAAAACCGGTCCCCAAAAAGGGTGAGGTACTCTTGGGCGATCCTCTCCGCCTCTTCTTTTCGTCCCGCCAGAAGAACCCTGGCGATCTCTCCGGAGAGACAACCGGAGGTGGCAATGAGACCGGCATTTTTTTCACGAAGCAGTTCCTTGTCAATCCGCGGTTTGTAGTAAAACCCCTCGAGGTAGCCGGCGGTGATCAGCTGGCAGAGGTTCCGGTACCCTTCCCTGTTTGTCGCCAGAAGGATCAGATGGTTATACGGCTCATGTTCTTTCCTGAACTCCTTGGTGAACCGGCTCCCTTTCGATTCGACATAGACCTCGCACCCGATGATCGGCTTGATCCCGGCTGATTCCATCTTCTGATAAAACTCCACCGCACCGAAGAGATTGCCATGGTCGGTCATCGCCACCGCCGGCATCTTGTACTCCTTGGCCTTCCTGGCCAATGCCTCTACGGTAATCGCGCCGTCCAGCAGACTGTATTGGGTGTGTAAATGCAGGTGAACAAAATCGGAGTGGTGCATCAGTTGTTGCTTCTAATCCGGCCTCAACCCTTTGGCAAGTGCGAATGAAAAACAAGCCCTAATTAGTTAGCAACCTTCTAGGGCCTCAATCGATATTGGGCGTGATGAGCGTTCCTACTCTTCGCGCCTCTTATAATCATCCTTTTTTTCAATCCCCTCCCTCTTTTGTCACACAGGGTGGCCCTCCACTGCTTACCCAGGCCGACCGGCTCGACACCAAATATTCCCCGGCAAACGGGGCTGACCATTACTCTTTTCATGCCTTGCTCAAAGGAAGCCTCGCCCAGCAAGTCCCCGATCCTAAGCGCCAGGAACAAGCATTGGAAGCACCAGAAACATGGGAACAGACCTCGGAATATGCCTCAGAAGCATTGCATGATCGAAATCCATGGTTAGCGTGGAGGATTATCTTCATGAGTTCTCAGTCCGATTCAGTAAAAAGCGCGTGGAGGCAACAGATTCAATGTTCCTTGGTCTGCAATGGTGAAGTGGAAGAAGCGCGGCAAATGGCACCAAAATCTAGCAATGGCGAGCGTATCGAGGTTAGCCTAGCCCAGTGTGAAGAGCAATTCGGCACATGCGAAACTGCAAGAGATAATTTGTCAAAATCTTTAGTCATTGATGACATGAGAGATGTTAATATTCTTATTAACAAAGGAGACTATCAAGGTGCTCTCGCCTTGGCGGACCTTTATGGTCGTCCGCAATATCGGTTGGCAGAAATTAAACATCTGTTAATTGTTCAGGGCCAACATGAACGCAAACAACAGGCAGAATCAAATAGGGCGCGGGAAGAACAAAGTAGACAAGCGGCCTTGAAAAGAAAACAGGACGCTCGAGCACAAGAAGCAGAAAGAAAGAGAGCGGAAAGAGAAGAAAGAGCGAGGGCGGCAGAGGAGGCACGAGAAAAAGCAATCAAGGCGGATGGTGAACGGAAAGAGGCTTTTATCCGTTCTCTGGCATCTCTGGGATCTCCCAATTTTGAAGAGGCCGAGCGGCTGAGAAAAACCGGTGGTTGGTCACAAGAAGTTATCCGATCATTGGTAAACAGGGCCCTTGAAAAAACAACCACCTTCCCAATAGACAACTGTGACAAGGCTAAATTGATTCGCAATGAATACAAATGGGTGGGAGGTCTCTGCACCCCTGAAAGGACCTCAATAACCGACAAAGGGGATGGCTCTTGTAAGCTAGACTGTCCCTAGACCTACTCCCACTCGATCTTATTCCTTTGTGTGAATCACCTTTCTCTATTATCGAATTCTTATTGCAAGCAAAATTGAAAAAGGTTAGGGCGTTAAACAAAGGGGGTCTTATATGAGAAGCTTTTACCGCAAAGGGGTAGTGTTGGTTTTCCTTGTCCCATGGCTGATCGGTTGCGGCGGAGGGGCGAGTGATAGCGGAACCGGAACGAGGGGCGACGTTTCCGGAGACCTCCTCGGCAGCGGCAACGGAACCGCCTCCCTTTTCGTCAAGGGCAGTGCGCTAAAAAGTCCCTCCATCAGCAAAAAGATCTCGTCGGAGAAAAGAACCGTCAGCTACCAGGGTGGGACCGTCACCACTTTTGACGTGACCATCAAGAATCTGGTTTTAAAGAACGATAATGGCTCCACCGTTTCCATCGCCGTCAATTCAGCCATAAATCTGGCTGACCCCGATTACGATGGTGCCATTAATTTTCTGGCCTCGCAGTCGGTGGCAACGGGGAATTACAGCGGTGTGAATGTAGAGTTGGGGACCGTAACCTTCGTGGCAAGCGGAATCTCACCCGACCCCACAACGACCATTGAGGGGAATTCCAACAAGACCATTTCGGTGGATACCAGTTTCAGCATCAAGGAGGATGGAGAGCTGGCGATCCCCCTCGTGTTGGACCTGGAAACGATATTATCCAGTGGATTTGGAATGGCCATGGATACCCCCTTTGCTATTCGCGTGTCGGTCCTCCCCCTGTCTGGAGGTAATTCGATCTGGACAACGGGGGATATGATCGGATTCGCGGACGATTCGGGGCATCTGTACGCCATCACCGACACAGGAATGGGAACCCCGGTTGGGACCTACACCGCAACCTCGAGTGCGGGGGGGACGTATGTTTTCACGGCCGGGACCTACATCGGGATCAAGGGAAACTATGAAATCACCCAGGGAGGCACCTTTTCGGGAGACGCCAACGGTTTCTTTTCACTGAATGGAGATTTTAGCGGTGGCTACTGGGTGGAGAGTAATGGTCTCTATGGGACCTTCGCCCTGACCAACGGCTGGATACCAGACGGAACGGGGACCTTTGAGGCCTATGATAGTTCCGTTCAAGGGACGATAACACTCAACTCCGAGGCCACCGGCGGTTCCTGGACCGGCACGGATAGCAACGGTACATTCACGTTGGAGTAATCAAAACCTAAAAGTAAAATCACTCCCACTCAATGGTAGCCGGAGGTTTGGAGGAGATATCGTAGACGACCCGGTTGACGCCGCGGACCTCGTTGATCACACGGCTCGAAATCCTTTCCATCAAATCATAAGGAAGCTTGACCCAGTTGGCGGTCATCCCGTCCTGGCTCTCCACCACCCGAAGGGCGATCACATTTTCATAGGTCCGGGCATCCCCCATTACCCCAACCGTCTTGACCGGGAGTAAAACACCAAATGACTGCCAGACCTTGGTATAGAAACCAGCTTTTTTGATTTCAGAGAGAATAATATCGTCCGCCTCACGGAGAATCTCCAGGCGTTCCTTCGTGACTTCGCCAAGGATCCGAACGGCAAGCCCCGGCCCCGGAAACGGTTGCCTTTGAATAATCTCCTCCGGCACCCCGATCAGACGACCAATCTCCCTCACCTCATCCTTAAAGAGTTCCCGAAACGGTTCCACCAGCTTGAGGTGCATTTTCCGAGGAAGACCACCGACATTATGATGACTCTTGATCGTCGCCGACGGCCCTTTAAAGGAAACCGACTCGATCACGTCCGGATACAACGTCCCCTGAGCCAAAAATTGGACCCCCGGAATTTTTTTCGCCTCTTCTTCAAAGACCGTAATAAACTCCCTCCCGATCCTTTTTCTCTTCTCCTCAGGGTCAATAACCCCTGCCAAAGATTTTAAAAACCTGTCTGATGAATCAACTAATTTTAGATGAATAGCCAAGTTTTTCTGGAACATTCCTAAAACACGTTCTCCCTCGTTTTTTCTCAACACCCCGTTATCAATAAAGAAGGCGTCCAGCTGGTCACCAACCGCTTTGTGAAGGAGGGCCGCCATCACCGATGAATCAACACCACCAGAGACGGCGCAAAGGAGACGTGCCGAACCGATAGTTTCCCTAAGTTCCTTCACCTTCTGATCGACAAACGACCCGATCGACCAATCCTGCCTGAGACCGGCAACGCGGATGAAATTTTGAAGGATTTTTCTCCCCTCGGGGGTATGAACCACCTCCGGGTGAAACTGAAGGCCAAAGATTTTCTTTTTTGGATTTCCAATGGCCGCAATCAGGGCATTGCCACTCTTGGCAAAAATCTGAAACCCCACAGGGGGCTGAACCACATGATCCCCATGGCTCATCCAGACATCCAGTTCTGAACCAAGTTTTACAAAGATCTCTTCTGTCCGAATAACATTGATCTTGGCCGGTCCGTACTCCCTCACCTTTCCGGGCTCCACCTTTCCACCCTCTTCGCGCGCCAACCATTGCATCCCATAACAAATACCAAGAATCGGAAGATCAAGTTTCAGAATTCCTCGATCAGCCAAAGGGGCCTCTTTGTCGTAAACAGAGGCCGGCCCGCCAGAGAGGATCAGCGCCCCTGCCCTAAATTCCTTGATCTTGGCAAGAGGGGCGTTACAGGGAAGGATCTCGCAGAAAACCTTTAGCTCCCGGATCCGGCGCGCAATCAGTTGTGTGTATTGGGAACCAAAATCTAAAATCAGAATACGGGAGGTCATTTCTCTAACCGGTAATTCGGCGCTTCCTTTGTGATCGTCACGTCATGCACATGACTTTCCTTCAACCCGGCGGCTGTAATCTGCACGAACTTTCCCTTCGTCTGTAATTCTTCAATCGTCGGCGCCCCGACATACCCCATCCCGGCCCGGAGTCCCCCCACCAATTGGTGGGCCGAATCAGCCACCGGCCCGCGATAAGGGACCATCCCCTCGATCCCTTCCGGAACCAGTTTGGAGGAGTCTTCGACCCCTTCCTGAAAATAACGATCCTTGGACCCTTTCCGCATCGCCCCCAGAGAGCCCATCCCCCGATAGATTTTATACGAACGCCCCTGATAAAGGATCGTTTCTCCCGGGGCTTCGTCTGTCCCGGCCAAGAGGCTTCCGATCATCACCGCATCCGCCCCGGCCGCCAACGCCTTCGTGATGTCCCCGGAATATTTGATCCCTCCATCGGCAATAATAGAAACCGTTGACTTTTTGACCGCCGCCGCACAGGCGAGGATAGCGGTAATCTGGGGGACCCCGACCCCGGAGACAATCCGGGTCGTGCAGATCGAACCGGGCCCGACCCCAACCTTGATTCCATCAACCCCGGCCTTCACCAGAGAAGCGGCCCCCTCTTCCGTCGCCACATTCCCGACAATCAGATCCTGATCCGGAAACTTTTTGCGGAACGCCTTGACCGTTTCCAGAACCGAACGGGTATGCCCGTGGGCTGTATCAATAACAATGAGGTCAGCCCCGGCTGTGATGAGGACCTCGGCCCTCTCCAAGGAGGCATCCCCCACCCCAATAGCAGCGCCAACCCGAAGCCGACCCTGCTCATCCTTGCAGGAATCGGGGTACTTCGTCGCCTTTTCAATATCCTTGATCGTAATCAATCCCTTGAGGTTGTTCTTGGCGTCCACAACCGGCAGTTTTTCGATCCTTCTTTTTTGCAGGATCTCTTTCGCCTTCTCCAGATCAATCCCTTCCTTGGCGGTGACTACCTCTTTGGTCATCACCTCTTCAATCTTGAGGTTCAGATTTTTGAGGAACCGCAAATCCCGGTGGGTCAGGATCCCGACCAACCCTCCCTCCTCGGTGATCGGGACGCCGGAGATATTATTTTCTTGCATCACCTTGACGGCATCCCTCACCTTCTGGTCGGGCGAAAGGGTAATCGGCTTGAGGATCATCCCGGATTCCGACTTTTTGACCCTTTCAATCTCAAGGGCCTGTTCGGGAATGGTCATGTTGCGATGAATGATCCCGATCCCGCCACAACGGGCCATGGCGATCGCCATCCGGGCATCGGTCACAGAATCCATCGCCGCGGAAATGAGGGGGATACGAAGAAGAATCCGGCTTGTCAGTCGCGTGGAGGTATCTACATCCTTGGGCAGGACTTCACTCTCTCCGGGCAGGAGGAGGACATCATCAAAGGTGAGGCCTTGGGGAAACTTTTGGGTGGGGTACCCTTCCATGGACGGTCTTTATACTACCGCAGAAATCCTGTCAAGTAGGGGCGGGGTAACCCCGCCCCTACTAGTAGACTATCTTCAAGGCGTAGAACCGCCCACCATTGGAGAGATAATAGACAATATCCCCGGCAACAACCGGGTCGCTAAAAACCCCTTTTTTGGCAAACCGGCCCGCCTTGATATCCCCATTGGCGGTATTGACAAAGTAGACCTGTTTTTCCGTCGAGGCGACAATGACTGTCGATTGTGAAACCACCGGCGCCGAGAGCGCCCCCTCCCCCACCTGTTTTTCCCAGACCTTCACCCCTGTTGCCTTGTTCAAGGCATAAAGAGTGCCGTTGGAACCGGAAACGAAAATCGTCTCCCCTTGAACGGCAAAGGAGACCCCGCTCCCGATCTGTTGTTGCCAAAGAATTTTGGGTGGCACACCCTTAGGCTCAGCCGATTTCTTCGCCGTTTTTTTGCCGGCAAGGTCAAGGCAGATCAATTCTCCCTGAAAACTGGCGGCGTAGAGACGCCCCTCATCGATCAGAGGCACCATGTCGACGTCAAAGAACGGCCCTTCGCCAGTTGCCAGATTCTTTTCCCAGAGGGGCAGGCCATCGTTTTCCCTGTAAGCAGCCAGGAGACCATCGGCAAAACCGATATAAATAACCCCATCATGGATCAAGGGGCCACTATGGTTCCGTATCGTGAATCCCTTTCTCAGGTTCAAAGGATGAGAAGCCTCCCAGATTTTTTCCCCGGATTGACGGGAAAGGGCAAACAGTTTTCCTTCCAGCGTTGAAAAATAGACCAGATCCCCCGACACGGCTGGAGCCGCCAGGATTTCAGAACCGGTCTGGTCAAAGCGCCAAAGTTCTTTGCCATCTTTGATCGTCAACGCATAAAGAACCCCCTTGGTATCGCCAAAGTAGACGACATCATCGTCAAAGACCGGTATGGAATGGATTGGCCCGGAGGCCTTAAAACGCCAGAGCTTGTGGCCACTCTTCTGCCTCAGGGCGTAAAAGAAACCGTTGTCGGAACCGACAAAGAGGCGATCCTTGTAGATTCGGGGGGAGGCAAATTCCTTTCTCTTGTACCGGAAGAGCTTTCCCTTCTTGATCTTGCTGACCCATTTGGCCTTGAAGGGAATTTTATAATAAGGCCCTGTCCCCTTTTTGATGACCTTGACCGCGAAAACGGGCGAAGAAAAAGAGAAGAGCAAAACAAGAAACAGCCGCAGAGCGGCGTTGAGGGGGAGGCTCCATCGGGCTCTGCCCGTGGAGGGGGCGACGTGAGCCCCTTCTAAAGCCCGGCGCGTAACCATAGCTCTTTTTGACGGGCTGTTTCCTTGAGGCCCGACGATTTTCCTTCTTTAGCAATTTTAGAGTAAAGCTGAATCGCCTCGGCCCTTTTCGTGGAGATTTCGTAACATTCCGCCAGATACAACCGGCTTAAGTCGCGGAGGGGATTGTCTTTTTCCTGGACGGCTAGTTGAAAAATGCGGATCGCCTCATCCCATTTCCGCTCCGTCATCGCCTGAGTCCCTTGGGCATGCCATTGGGAGACCTGTTCCAGCAGATGGGCCATTCTCTCCCTTTGATGGTGCTGCCAGAGAAAAAACCCGCTGAGGACAAGGAGGGTCACAACGACCGTTACAGAGAGGATAGCCAGGGACTGTCGGCGCCGGGTGTGTATCCACAAAAGGAGTCTTTCACCAGGAAGGGAGGCCCTGATCTCCTTGATGAACGGCTTTCTCGGGAATCTTTTGTAGAGCGGCATTGAGGCGGGATTATCGTAAAAAACCGAGTTGTGTCAATAAGATATTCCCCTTCGTTCCTTGACACAATAAGTCATCTTGGGTTACTGTGAGACACGGGAATCATGCCGATCTCTAGATTAAAAAAACTATACCATCAGACGAAACGGGATCTCCTCAATACCGCCACCTATGTCCGGATGACCTTGGAGGGAAACAAGGTCCAGAAACTAACCGACTTTGCCAGTTGCCAACACCCCGTTCTTCTCCTCTACGGTTTTGGCGCCACACGAAGGACTGTCAGTATTCTGGAACGCCGTCTCCGTCGCGATGGCTTCTGCGTCTTTTCCTTCAACCTTGGCGGGATTTTCAAGACGTTCAACACCCGGTGCATCGAGGAGGGCGCCGAGTTCATCCAACAAAAGGTCGAACGACTTTGTCAACGGTTCAACTTAAGCAAGATCAGCATTATCGGCCATTCTCAAGGGGGACTCATCGGGCGTTACTATGTCAAACGGTTGGGGGGGGCCAAGAGGGTCCGCTCCCTGATCACACTGGCGGCCCCTCATAACGGCAACCACTGGGCGATCCTTGGTTTGGCAACGCCGCTTGCGCTAATTTCCAAGAGTCTCCGCCAGATGGTGCCGATGTCCCCATTTATCCGAAAATTAAAACAGGGTCCTTTTCCAAAAAACGTCCGTTTTACATCCATCTATTCCAGGGGTGATCGTGTCTGTTATTACAAGAGCGCCATGCTGGAGATCCGGCCCGAAGACAAGAATCTGAAGAACATCGACATCCCGGGCCTCTCCCATTCCGATTTTGTGATCCGGCGGTCCGTTTACAATGTGATCAAACGGGAGTTGGTCGAAGGAGAAAAAGAGTAGGGGCAAGGTTACCTCGCCCCTACAAGATCAATTTCCTTTGCGAAATAAAATTCTTAAAGGTCCCCTCTCCAACCCCAATCCTTTTCTGAATTGTGAAAGAAGGTACCGCTCCATAGAAAAATGGACCGCCTCCGGATGATTGAGATAAACAATCAGTGTCGGCGGGTACTGACCCACCTGTCTCGCCCCCAGATAGATCGGCGGGTATCCCCGGTACAAAGGGGGCGGGTGTTTCTCCAGGGCCTGAAAAAGAATTTCACCCAGCGTTTCCTTCTCCCAGTTCCTCCCCAGTTCTCCGTAAAGACCATCGATCTCCTCCCAGATCTTGGGGATCCCAAAGCCGCTTTTGGCCGAGACAAAAAGGACCGGCGAAAAGGGGACAAACTTGAAAGCAGTCCTAATTTTTTCAACGTAGGGCTCTTTATTCCCCCGTTCCCGGATGGAGAGGTCCCACTTGTTGACCAGCACGATGATTCCTCGGCCGTTCTCCGCGGCGAATCCGGCAATAGAGGCTTCCTGCCGGGAAAGACCGGCACCAGCATCAAGGACCAGAAGGCATAGATCAGCACGGCGGATCGCCTTTTCGGCGAGGATGATGCAGGTTCTCTCCAAAAACGAATCGGACTTTCCCTTCTTCCGGATGCCAGCGGTATCCAGGAGGAGGTATTTCTTGCCATGGAGGGTCACGAGACTATCGATCACATCCCGTGTCGTCCCAGGCAGTTCATCAACAACCGCCCTTGGAAAACCGGTGAGGCGATTCAGAAGAGACGACTTGCCGACGTTGGGACGGCCGATCAAGGCTATCTTGATATCCGCCTTTTCGTCCCCTGAACCACTAGAAGCACCCCTGCTGGCGGTGGGAAGATTTTTAACGACAACATCGAGGAGATCCCCAATCCTCGCCCCATGTTCGGCCGAAACAGGGTAGAGATCCCGGCCGAGGCCATAAAATTCTGCGATTTTTTCTTCGTGCGAAGGGACGTCAATCTTGTTTACGACAATCAGAAAATTTTTGCGGGAACGGCGGAGGCGTTCGGCGATCGTCCGGTCAAAGGGGGTCAGGCCGGTTTGGGCATCGACAATAAAGAGAACTACTGAGGCCTCTTCGATGGCGAGCAGGATCTGTTCCTCTATCTTCGTTTCTACAGAATCCCCCTTCCCTGCGGGGAAACCACCCGTATCGACACAGAGAAATTCCCTTCCCTCCCAGAAGGCGGTGGCATAGTGACGATCCCTCGTCACCCCCGGGATATCAAAGGTGATCGCCTTTCTCTTGCCGATGATCCGGTTGAAGAGGGTCGATTTGCCAACATTGGGGCGGCCGACAAGGGCGACGATTGGTTTCATATAAATAAAATGTGGCAGCGGCAGGATTCGAACCTGCGACACGACGGGTATGAACCGTCTGCTCTACCACTGAGCTACGCTGCCTTTGCAAATTGTTACAGAACCTAATCCTGAATGACAATCAAACATTTTTAATCCGAAACATCGCCCCGATCAACCGTACCAACGCCCCCGCCCGGCGGATGAGTCCCGGCACAAAAAAGAGATCGGCCAGCGCCTTGAGCACCTTGATCCTCGACTCGTTGTAGGAGTACCACCAGAGGTCCTTCATTCCGGCGATCCGGTTGATATGGATATGGCGCGGTTCGACCAGTTCCAGAAATCCCTGCCTCCCATGGGTTCGGCCGATCCCCGATTCCTTCGGCCCTCCCCATGGGGTTTGCGGGACGGCATAGGTATAGACGTTCTCATTGACCGTCACCGTCCCCGCCTCAATTTTTTGGGCGATCTCGGTCCCCTTCCGGATATTCTTCGTCCAAACGGAGGCGGTCAGCCCAAAACGGGAATCGTTGGCGAGTCGGATCGCCTCTTCTTCCGTTTTGAAGGTCATGATCGGTAAAACAGGCCCGAATGTCTCCTCCTGCATCACCTCCATCCGGTGATGGACGTTGGTCAAGATCGTCGGTGTATAAAAGTAACCGTTCCTGCCGGTAACTCTGTTCCCACCAACCAAGACCTTCGCCCCTTCTCTCTTGGCCGATTCGACCTGTTGCTCCACGTTTTTTAGTTGGGATTCATTGGTCAACGGCCCGACATCGGTATTTGGATCGATCCCTTCACCGATCCGGAGTTGCCGCGTCTTCTGAACGCATTTTTGAATAAACGATTCGGCGATCGATTCGTGGAGATACAACCTTTCAACGGAGGCACAGACCTGACCGCAGTTGGTAAAGGCCCCCCAGACCGCCGCGCTGGAGGCGGTTTCCAGGTCGGCATCCGGCAGGACCACCATCGGGTCCTTGCCCCCCAGTTCTAGAACCACCGGTGTCAGTGTCTTTGAGGCCATCTCCATCACCTTCCGGCCAACCCCCACACTCCCGGTAAAAATGATTTTCTGGACGCCGGCCTGGACAAGGGCGGCGCCGGTCTGGGAGTCCCCGGTCACCACGGTCAGAACCCCTTTTGGCAAGCCGACCGCATCAAAGATCTCCTGGATCTTGAGCCCGATCAGAGAGGTGATCCCGGCCGGTTTTAACACCACCGTATTGCCGGCCGCGAGGGCCATGATCGTTTGGCCGCACGGGATGGAAAACGGAAAATTCCAGGGGGCGATGATGCCAACGACCCCCAGCGGGGCAAATTCGATAAAACTTTGTCTCCCCATAAAGTTCCATTTCCCCAGCCAGACCTTCTCGCGCCTCAAGATTTTTTCCGCATTCCTGGCAAAATAGGTGGCAAGATCCATCACCGGAACGATATCCGCAGAAATTGATTCAGCCAGAGGCTTGCCGTTTTCTTTTGTAATCACCGCGGCAATCTCATCCCTATGGGTCCCTATATAATCGCGGGCCGCGAGGAGCTGTTTTCCCCTCTCCTTAAAGGAAAGTTTCGACCAGAAGGCAAACGCCTCACGGGCCTTGGCCACCGTCCCCCGGACCTCTTCCGGTGTCGTCACCGGGACCTCTCCCAACGATTCTAACGTCGCCGGATTGCGACAGAGGATCTTCATAGATTGATCTTGGCGAGGATCTTCGCCACCAACTCGTAAGGGTTCTCCCATACTCCCTCCTTGTTCATCCTCCGTTGCAGGCGGGGACGCAGTTCATCCAGAAGGATCTCCCTCGCCTCCTCCTGAAAAAGGGCCTTTCTCTTTTTTCCCTTTTCCGGACCCGACCGGCTCTTTTCATGTCTTCGAATCTCCTGGAGAAGTTCTCCGATCCCGATCTCTTTGGTCGCCTGAACCAGCAAGACAGGAGGTTTCCAGGGTGTGCCACCCGAGGGGGCTTCGCCTCTTTTCTTTGTTTCCTCACCAAGTTGCAACATCGCCATTAGTTCTGCCTGGATCTGGCCCGCCCCATCCCGGTCTGCCTTGTTGACGACAAAAATATCCGCTATTTCTAAAATTCCCGCCTTCATTGTCTGGATCGTATCCCCCGATTCCGGAGTCAAAACAACCAGTGTTGTGTCGGCCACCTCCATAATATCCAGTTCCGTCTGCCCGACACCGACCGTCTCCACAATCACGATATCCATTCCGAAGGCGTCGTAGAGTTTAACTACCTCACGGGTTGCGCGTGAGAGGCCGCCGCGGCTCCCGCGGCTTCCGAGACTCCGGATAAAGACTGCCTCATCGGTCGCATGGTCCTGCATCCGGATCCGGTCCCCCAAAACCGCCCCGCCGGAAAAGGGGCTGGAGGGGTCGATCGCGACGATCCCGATCTTTTTCCCTTCTGCCCGGAGGTTCTTTGTCAGTTTATCAACGAGCGTGCTCTTTCCGGAACCTGGTGGTCCGGTCACCCCGATGGTGGTGGCCTGGCCACAATGCTTTTGGATCTCTGCCATCAGGGCCAAATGACCGTTCGATCGGTTCTCGACCAGGGTGATCACCCGTGCCAGCGCCGCCTTGTCACCGGAGAGCATTTTTTTGATCAGTTCCCGCGAGGACATGGCGACTTTTTCTATAATCTCCTTGCCGGACCAACGCAAATCAATTTAAATACCCCCATGTATCAAACTCTCCTCGATTCCATCTCCCAGATTCCTGGTATCCGGATCATCAAACGTGGCTGGCGTCTCCCGATTTTGATCATTCCTCCGGAACAGCTCACCATCATCCCCCCCCTTTTTTTACGCCTTGTCTCTCTCTTCATCGATAGCCAAGGGTCACTCCATTACGAACTGAACAGCCCCGGTTATGCCCGTTTCCCCTGGGGTTTCGAGTTTTGGCGGGTCCTGTTTAACCCCAAGCGGCATTTTCTGAAACTTCCGGAAAAGATGATCCAGACCAGTTTTCTGAAATCGGAGAAAAATCTGATCGGCGGGGTCCATTTTACCTTTGATCCGAAAACAAGGGGGATTGAGGTCCAGAACATTGGGGTCCTCTCGCGAAAGGATTTTGCAAAAAGGTGCCAGGCACCGGAGGAAATAGGGTGGTTCACCCAAAGGGACAAGGCGTTTGCCACACTGCATCAGGAGTTTGACCGATTTTCCCATCACGTCGGGGCCCGGTCGGCCATCTGCTCCACCTTGACCATCCCCGCCGAAAAACTGGCCCGGTTTGGCTGGAAAAAGATCAAACTCCTCAGTTTTACCCAGAAACTTCGTTATGGGTGGTCGTCATTCCCGATTCAGGGGCAAGACCATTACCTAAAAAACTTTATATAAATCAGTATGTTATACTCGTGCCTGGCACCAGCCCTCCCTTTTGTGCCAGGCACGATTGTAAGTAGCTGAAATGGCTGTATTTTTGAAACCAACCCCCCACCGCAACTCGGCTGGTCTCCCCTCCCGATAATAGGGGTGTAAAACGAACCTAAAAAAGGGGGATTTATGGGTGGCATGAAACCTTTACAGATTGTCCTGACGGTCGTCGCGGTTGTGGTGGCGATCGTCGCGGTTGTCTTGTGGATCCTCTGTCCTCCGGCCGGGGCTGGGGCCTCAGCTGGGGCGATGGCGACCGCTGATGCCGCCGCCGGTACTGCAGCTGTGGCACCAGCGGCCGGGGCCGGGGCCGCGGCGCCAGCAGCTGGAGCGGCGATAGTGCCAGCCGCGACTGTCCCTGCAGTTCCAGCGGCGACAGCCGGTGCCGCCGGGGGAACGGCCATGGTACCAGGGACCGCAGTAGCCGTTGCTCCAGGGGCCGCCCCATTAGCGGCTGGTGGTGGTGCTGCTGTCGTTGAAGGGGCCGCCGTTGCAACTCCCGCTGCCACCTCATTAGCCGCTCCAGCAGCAGCTCCTGCTACTACTACATTAGCGGCCGCTCCGGCAGCTCCTGCTGCGGTACCAGCCGCCGCCCCAGCTGTAACGACAACTGAAGTTGCTGCTAAAGGAACCGTTGCCACAGTCACCGTAGAAAAAGGGGGTGCCGGAACCGCTATTGCTAGTGGTACCAGCGGCGGCGGTTCAGGGGCTGTTGCCCCAGGTGGTACTGCCGCTACCAGTAGTGTAAACGGTGGTGGCGAACTGGCGGCCGCCTCAGCACCGGTACCTCCAGGGGGGGCACCAGTTCCAGCCACGGCCCCAACTCCTGCCGGGGTACCTGCCTCGGCACCGGCGCCAACCGGTCCCGCTTCGGCCACAGGCCCCACAGCCCCTGGCGGAACACCAACTGCGTCGGCAACTCCTCCTTCAGGGACACCCGCTCCCGGCACCGCGCCGGCAGGGAGTGCCCCAACGACCGGACCAGGCGCCCCTTATGACAAGGCCCTCAATCCGGGCGGGTACAAAACGGCTTATGGGTACTATGCAAACGGCCCCTCCCAGCTTGGGACATCAACACGGTACACCTTGCAGGGGGTTGGTGCGTGGGGAGGACTGGTCAGTTCTGGCGGGAATGCCGCCACGGCGCTACAGGGGAGTGAACAGGCCCAGCAACAGGAAGCAGACGCAAGGGCGGACGGCAAGGTTAAGGATGGTCCTGCCTACGACAGCTTCGCCGTCTCTGACAGGCGTGTCAGTGGTGCCGGCGGGCGCGGCTACGTGTAAATAAAACGAACCTTGGAAGGCCCCTTTTCTGTAGAGGAAAGGGGCCTTTTCTTATATAATCGAATCGCTCTATGGCGAATCCCCTTCACGAAATCTGGCAAAAGGTCGAACCGAAGGTCAAAAAGGGGAATAAAGATTACATTCAATACCTGGAACAGGACCTGATTTTTCTCTACCGCTCGCAGTTTGCCGATAACCGGAAATGCACGCTGGATGAATGGAAAAAGGGCTTCCGCGACAGCCTCCAAAAAGATGGAACCTATCTCGTTTCTTATGAGCAGTTTTTGGCCAAGGCGCGTTACTACAATGAAAAGATGCCGACCTCCCCTCCCTTTGATCCCGACTCGATCAAAGAAGGCCCTTGGAAGGAATCCGACCTGGATCAACTTTTTCAGCGGAAAATAAAACCGGAGACCCTCTACACCGACGAGGAATGGGCCGCCATCAAAGAAAAACTAAGGAAGATGTTTCCCCAAAAAGAGGGGTGGCTCCTGATGAACCCCCTCTTCAAGAAGGAATTGAAATATATCCTGGAGACCTACCCCTCCGTGATGCGCCAACGGGCGATCAACATCCAAAAAGAAAAGCTATCGGGCGGAAAAAGCAGTTTTACCCTGGGAACCGACCCGTCAAAGGGAATCGTTCAAAGATTTCGGAAATTCCTTCGCTTCGGAAGCTGACCCTATACTCTCGTCCCGCAAAGCCTCCACCTCTTTTTCCAAATCCTTAATCCTCTTTCGATGGGCCCGTGTCGCGAGCGACCGGTAAAAGGAAGGAAGGGCCTGGATGAGGGAGAGGGAGACAATCCCCAGACAAAAAGCGGCAATCATCACAAAACCGGCCGGCAGGGGTACCGACCGGAGGGCGATCAGCCCCGGGATGCTGAATTTAAAGACCATCGGGTAATTGAAGGTTTCGCTGTCCAGATTGCAGTAGAGAAAATTAAGTGTGGTAAAGACAACCAGCGAGAGGACCAGGGCGAACAGGAATTTTCTCATCGTCGTCCCCTCCACTCTCTGGCCAAAAGATCGTAACTCTCTTTAATATGCTGGGGCATCTGTTTCGTGGAGGCCAAGACCGGCATGAAATTGGTATCCGCCTCCCAGCGCGGAACGATGTGAAAATGAATATGGTCGGCAATCCCGGCCCCTGCCAGTCTTCCCTGGTTGATGCCAATATTGAAACCGTCAGGATGAAGGGTCTTCTTCAACCGGACCACCGCCTCCTGGATCGTCTGCGTTACTTCCAGCATTTCATCGTTCCGCAGACCGGTTATTTCCGACAGATGCCGCCGGGGAACGACCATGAGATGACCATTATTATAAGGGTACTTGTTCAGGACGACAAAACAGGAGTTCTTGCGGGCCAAGACCAGATTCTTTTTATCCTTTTTTTCACGAACCATCCGGCAAAAGACACAACCCTTGGGTGAATCACCCCTGGGTTTCTTGCCCAGGATGAACTCCATCCTCCATGGGGCCCAGAGAACTTTCATCGGATTTAACCCTTGGGGGAACCACCCTTGTTGAGCCGCTCCTTCAGTTCCTTTCCCGCCTTGAAGAAGGGGACCTTGCGGAGATCGATGGAGACCTTGGCGCCGGATTTTGGATTTCTCCCAACCCTTGGTTCACGGACCCGGATCTCGAAGGTGCCGAACCCACGAATCTCGATCCGGTCGCCGCCGGAGAGGGCCTCGGTCATCCGGTCAAAGATGGTGTCAATGATCGTATCGACGTCCCTGTGGGACAGATGAGAGAGCTTCTTGTCGAGACTGTTAACGAGATCGCTTTTGTTCATACCCAGCTCCTTTTTAATTTTCTACCATTGGTAAACAGGTAAAACTCCTCCAGCCGAGGCCTGCAACAAAGAGCGGTTCAAGACCTGACGGAGTCCGGAGGAAGCGTCACCCAAGAGATAGTCCAGCAGGCCTTCTTTCTCTTTCGGAACGGTCACCACCTTGGGTTCCCCCTTGATTCCGGCAAGCTCCCCCGCCTTTTTGTAAGCCGCCTCCAAAGAGCCGAGTTGATCAACCAGTTTTTTCCTCAAAGCCTCCCTGCCGGTAAAGACGCGCCCATCCGCAATCGCCTCCACCTCTTCCGCAGAGAGTCCCCGCCCCGCCGCCACCGCCTCCTTGAACTGGGCATGCATATCTTTTAAAATAGCCTCCAACATCCCTTTTTCCTCCGGGGTCATCGGACGGATCGGCGACCCGATGTCTTTATAGGTCCCACTCTTCAGGGTCTCCCTCTTCAGGCGAACCCACTTGAGGATATCCTCCACATTCAGGTATTCCAGACGAACTCCGATACTGCCGGTGATCGTTCCGGGATTGGCCACAATCCAGTCGGCAGGGGCCGCGAGATAATAGCCACCGGAGGCGGCTACTGTTCCCATAGAGATGACAACCTTTTTCGATTTTTCCCGGAGACGGGAGACGGCATCGTGGATCTCCTGGGAAGCGGCGACTGTCCCTCCGGGGGAATTGACCCGGATCACAACCGCCTTCAGGTCATCACGGTCGTAAACCTTGGCAAACTGCTTGAGGATCGGTTGCGCTTCATAAAGGGGGCCTTCGATTTCAATGAGCGCCAGATCCCCTCCGAGGGGGATAGAAGGACTCCCAAACAAGGCAAAAACGGCCATCCCCAAGACCACAAAGGCCGCCCCCCCCAACAACAGAAACCAGAGCCAGAATTTCTTCATCAAGAGTGACCCACTCAAGCCTTTTTCCCTTTTACCTTTTTCTTAGCCTCCTCCTTGGACGAACCAGCCCCCTTGCAGTGAAGGCCGAGTGTGATCTTGTGTTCTCTCTCGTCAAGGGAGTGGACAACAACATCCAGTTTTTCTTTTAACTTAAAATGTTCTTCCGGGTTGGCCTGTTTCTCCTCAGGAAAGTCGGTTTTGGCAATGAATCCTTCAACGCCTTCCTGTAATTCCACAATAACCCCTTTTTCCCCGACAGAAACAAGGGTCCCCTTGACCTTTTCTCCGACCGCATATTCCTTCTGGACTTGCGGCCAAATATCCTCCGTCAACTGCTTCACCCCCAGGGAGAATCTCTCATTATCCTTGTCAATATTGAGGACCACAACCTCGAGCGTATCCCCCTTTTTGTAAAGCTCCTGGGGATGCCGCCAAGGCTTGACCCAGGAGAGGTCCGAAATATGGACCAGACCATCAATCTCCTCGGAAAGACCGATAAAGAAACCAAAGTCGGTGGTGTTTTTGACCTCCCCCTTGAACTTTGTCCCGATCGGGTATTTCTCCGCCAGTGTCTCCCAGGGATTGGGCAACACCTGTTTCATCCCGAGCGAGATCCGCCGGCCGGCCGGGTCCAGATCCAGGATGACCGCCTCCACGAGATCCCCCAAGGAAAGAATCTTGGAAGGCTGTCTCACCTTCTTGTTCCAACTCATCTCAGAGACATGAACCAACCCTTCGACCCCTCTCTCCAGTTCAAGAAAGGCGCCGTAATCCGTAAGATTGACCACCTTCCCCTTGATCTTGCCTCCCTCCACGTACCTCTTCTCAACCCCTTCCCAGGGGTCCGGAAGAAGTTGTTTGAGCCCCAGGGAAACCTTGCCGCTTTCCGGATCCACCTTGAGGATCTTCACCTTGATCTCGCTCCCGATCTTGCAAACCTCGGAAGGATGACCGATCCGCCCCCAGGTCATGTCGGTGATATGCAAGAGCCCATCGACGCCACCCAGATCGACGAAGACCCCGTAATCGGTGATATTCTTGACATGACCGGCAACAACCTCCCCCTCACGAACATTCTGGAGAGATTCTTCACGATAGGCCCCCCGGTCCTGTTCGAGGAGGGCGCGACGGGAGACAATGATGTTCCCCTTCCGTTTGTTCAGTTTCAGAATCTTGAATTTGAATTTTTTGCCGACCAGGCGGTCCAACTGAGTGACCGGGCGGATATCAATCTGGGAGCCGGGCAGAAACGCCTTCACACCAACATCGACAGAGAGCCCCCCTTTGACCTTGCAGAGAACCGTCCCTTCCACAACCCCCTCCTTTTCGGAGATCTCAACAAGATTGTCCCAGACCTTCAGCGCATCCGCTTTGGTTTTGGAAAGAACGGCAAGCCCTGTCTCTTCATCAATCATCTCAAAGTAGACATCTACCGTATCCCCTTCCTTTAAAGCCACTTCACCACGGGCGCCGGCAAATTCACTCAAAGGAACCGTCCCTTCACACTTGTAACTGAAATCAATAACGGCATAATCGGGGGTCATCTTGATCACCGTGCCGGTGACAATGTCCCCCTCCTGGGCCAGTTCCCGTTTGAGACTGTTTTCAAAGAGCTCCGCAAAATTTTCCTTGGGGGAATCACCCTTACTTTCGAGGGAGTTGTCTGATGTCATGGTTGGTAGGGTCTAATATCAACGGGAGGCATTGTCAAAGGTTTTTCTTGGTTTTTCATAGGGTTATTTAACAAGGGAGATGGTGAGGCAGGTCGAACCATACCCCTCTAGTCCCCAATTTCCCTGACCGAACCGGTCAGCCTTCTCAGGAGGGGGACAAATGTGGGGAATGAAGTCCCGATACAATCGGTATCCTGCACCCGCATGATCCCCTCCCCCAACAATCCGGCAATGGTCAGTGACATGGCGATTCGGTGATCCCCGTAGCTCTTGACCGGTCTCCCCTTGAAACGACGTTCCCCCCTGATTTTGAGTCCGTCGACAAGTTCTTTCAGGGCGCCGCCAGCCTTCGGGTGAATCACCCTTGAGAATTCGGTGGCCATCGCCTTGATCCGGTCCGTCTCCTTCACCCTCAATTCGGCCGCATCCTGAATGATTGTTTCCCCTTTCGCCATCAGGGCCGCAAGGGCGAGGATCGGAATCTCGTCGATCAACCGGGGGATCAGGGCCCCCCTGATCGCTGTCCCTTTAAGGACTGAGGGGAAAACCTTCAGATCAGCCATCGGCTCACCCGCCACAATCTTCTGTTTCTCCAACTGGATCCTCCCCCCCATGATTTTAATCACATCCAGAAAACCGGTACGGGTCGGGTTAATCCCGACGCCGCGGATCGTCAGACTCTTTGTCTTGAACGATTGAAGGAGGGAGGCCACGACAAAAAATGCCGCCGAGGAGAGATCCCCTGGCACCAAAACCCGGATCCCCTTTAATTTCTGCCCCGCCACGAGTGTTGTTTTTTTTCCCTCTTTCTTCAAAGAGAGTCCGAAGGCGGAGAGCATTCTTTCGGTATGGTCACGGCTAGGCGTCGGTTCGATCACCGTTGTCGGCCCTGTCGCACAAAGGCCGGCGAGCAGAATGGCGGACTTGAGTTGGGCCGAGGCAACCGGCAGGGTGTAAGAGATCCCCTTTAAAGGAGATCCCTTGATTCGGATCAGCCGCAAATCATTTTTCTTTTCTTCAACGATCCTGGCCCCCATCCTTTGAAGAGGTTCAATAACCCTTCCCATCGGCCGCGCATTCAGAGAGGCATCCCCCGTCAGGACCGATTGAAAAGGTTGGCCGGAGAGCAACCCGGTCATCAAACGAAGGGTTGTCCCTGAATTGCCGCAATAAAGAATCTTTTTGGGGGCCCTCAATCCGCGAAGCCCAACCCCCTTGACCCGCCATTGTCCCGGTCTCTGTCTTGTAATCGTCACCCCGAGTTCTTTGAGGATCTCCACTGTTTTCATGACATCGTCCGCCTCCAAAAGCCCGGTAATTTGCGTGATCCCTTCGGCAATCGCGCCAAAGATGAGGGCCCGGTGGGAGATCGATTTATCTCCGGGAACCGTAACAACCCCGGCCATTGGTTTTCTAAGAGGCGAAATAATGAGTGACTTCATGAGAGTTTCTCTTTCAACTTTTTAACGGAGGCAAAGGTACGCTCTAGCTCCTTCCCTTCTCTTCGAAGAATTTTCTTCTTGAGGAGGGTCAACTGTTTTTGAAAGGCCTCTACGGCCTGGACAATGTTTTCACTGTTTTCCACCGAGATATCCCGCCACATCTGCGGGGAGCTGGCAGTCACCCGGGTGGCGTCACGAAGAGATCCTTGGGTGGCGCACCCTTGGGTGGAACACCCTTGGGTGGCACACCCTTCCAGCCATTGACGGACCTCACTAACACCGCCGATTGATTGCGTCACCACCGGCAACAGACTGTAGGCGATCATATGGGGCAGATGGCTCGTGAAGGAAAGGATCCGGTCGTGTTTCTTTGGATTCATCGGTTGAACCGTGGCCCCGAGACGACGCCAGAGTTTTTCGATGCGATGGAGAACGGCACGGGCTGTTCCTGGGAGTGGCATCAGAAGACACCGCCTTCCTTTAAAGAGCTTTGGGTCGGCCCCACCAATCCCGACCTTCTCCGTCCCGGCAATCGGGTGGGCCCCAACGTAAAAACTCCTTTTCGGCAGCCCCTTGGCCGCCGCCCGGACGATTGTCTCTTTTGTACTCCCGACATCCATGAAGATCAGCCCCTTTTTGCAGGAAATTTTGTTTTTCACCTTCCGCAGATTTTTAAAAAAGAGGCGGATTTCGGAGACGGGGATGGCGAGAATAATGAGATTGGAAGGTGGGTCCTGGCTCCGGGTCGCCCTGTCCCTCGTGCTCAGGCACTGCCATAAGGTTGAGGGTGTTACACCCAAGCCTTCGCTTTCGGCCCAGGACTCCCCATCGCCACCCACCTTCGCATCAATCATCCCCAATCTTTTTGCAATCCTCAATGTCTTGGCATCCCGATCAAGCCCAATGACCTGACGGGCGACCCGATTCTTCTTCAAGGCCCAGGCGATCGATCCGCCAATCTGACCGAGCCCGACCACAACCACTTTATTAAAAAGAAAATTCATAAAATATATTTTCCCTGGATTATGAACTCTTGGGATACGAACCAAGAACTTTTAAGAAGTGACATTTCAACTCCAGGGCCCGGATCGCCTTTTGAATCTTTGTTTCCTTCTGATGTCCCTCGATATCCAGAAAGAAGATATACTCCCATTTTCCGAGCGGCAACCGTCCGCTTTTCAAACGAGCCAAGGGACGGGATTCAATCTTGGTCAGGTTGATGCCGGCACGGGAAAACGGCTCCAGCATTTTGTAGAGGATGCCGGGCTCGTCCTTGACAGAAAAAAGAAGCGATGTTTTATCGTGCCCGGAGGGAGACATCACCTTCCGCCCGATCACCAGAAAGCGCGTAAAATTATTGGGGTGATCCTCGATAGAGCGTTTGAGGATTTTAAGATTGTAAAGTTCCGCGGCATATTCGCTCGCGATAGCGGCGCTTCCTTTTTCTTCAGCCGCCCTTTGAGCCGCCGCGGCGGTGCTTTCCACTTCCCGAATCATGGCATCGGGACAATTCTCCTCCAACCACTCCCGGCACTGACCGACCGCCTGGGGATGAGAATAAATCCTGCGAATTTCTCCCGAACGGAGACTGGCCCTGGCCATTAGATGATGGGAAATCGGCAAGGTAATCTCGGCAGAAATTTTGAGGGTTGCACTCAAAAACTGGTCAAGCGTCTGGCCGACAACCCCCTCTGTGGAATTTTCAATCCCCACGACGCCAAATTCGGCTCTTGAATGCTCAACCTCCTCAAAAACCTTGGCAATGGAGCCTTGGGGCACCAACTCGGCGGACCGTCCAAAATGCCGGAGCGCCGCCACGTGCGTGAATGTCGCCGCCGGACCCAGGTAGGCCACCTTCATCGGGGCTTGCATCGCCAGGGAAGCGGAAAAAATCTCCTTAAAGACGACGGGAACGGCATGATTCGGAAAAGGCCCCTTGTTTAAACTCTTGAGTCTCTCCAAAATCTTTTTTTCCCGGTTGGGGGAATAGAACTCGTCGCTGGTTTCCTTCTTGAAGGAACCTATTTTTTGAACAATCCGGGCCCGGTCGTTGAGGAGTGAAAGGATCTTTTGATCGATCCGGTCAATCGCCCGGCGCAGTCGAGTCAGTTTCTCTTTGGACATGAAAGGGTAAGCTAAAGGAAAACCCTTGAAAAATCAACAGGTCTTTTGGCTACCCCCCAGGGTGTGTCACCCAAGGGTGATTCACCCAAGGGAGGATTTGAGGAGCCGGATAACGAGTGGGAGGCAGGAAACGAAGATGATCCCGACCACGACAAATTCAAAGTTCCGTTGGATGACAGGGATGTTGCCAAAATAATACCCCCCCAACAAAAAGGAAAGGACCCAAAACAGCCCGCCCGTGACATTGAAGGTGGCAAACCGGCGGTATTCCATTTTCCCAACCCCGGCCACAAAGGGGGCAAAGGTCCGGATGATTGGTAAAAACCGGGCCAGAATAATCGTCTTGCCACCATGTTTTTCGTAAAAAAGCTGTGTCGCCATAAGGTGCTTTCTGTTCAACCAGCGGCTTGGGCGAATCGCCCTTTCCCTCTGAAAAACCCGCGTCCCGATACGGGACCCCACCGTATAGTTGACAGTGTCCCCCAGGATGGCGGCACTGACAAGGACAACGGCAAGAAGGAAAAGATTGAGGGGAGAGTGGTCAAGGGCGGCCAGGGCGCCGACGGCAAAAAGGAGGGAATCCCCCGGAAGGAACGGCGTCACCACCAGACCGGTCTCACAAAAGACAATGAGGAAGAGCAAGAGGTAGATCCAGGGGCCAAAAAAGGCGACCCCTTCATTCAGATAAAGGTCCAGATGCCAGAAAAAGCCGACGGCACTCGCCAGGAATTCCCAGAAGGCTTCCATAATCGGAGCGTCTAAAATAAGCGGGAGACGGGATTTGAACCCGCGACTTTCACGTTGGCAACGTGACGCTCTACCCCTGAGCTACTCCCGCATGTTGAGCAGAGGCTGCTTCATGCAGACTCTGTGATTACAAGCGGGGGTCCTGCTTTTCGCTTTGTAGGACTCCCGCATGCTGAGCAGAGGTTGCGAGAAATAAAATTACAATACCCCTCTTGTCAATTCCATTCTGTCGGTTTAGAAATCGGATTAAGGTTTTGAAACAGGTTTTTGACGATAATGACACCCACTCAAAACAATCAGCGTCTGGCCTTGACCGTCCAACTCGCCATCAAAAACGCGCGGCGAGGGGGTGGCCCCTTTGCCGCCATTGTCACCACTGACAAGGGAAAGATCGTAGCGATCGGCGTCAATCAGGTGATGATGAAAAAAGACCCGACCGCCCACGCAGAAATTGTCGCTATCCGCCAAGCCTGCCGGAAGTTGAACACTCATCATCTGAAAGGGTATCGGCTCTACACCAGCAGTGCCCCCTGTATCCTCTGCTTTGGGGCGATTTATTGGTCCGGACTGAAGAAAATTTATGCCGCTTCGTCCAAGAAAAGGGCGGAAAATTTTGGATTTGATGAAGGGCCCGTCAGCCCCTCCCTCTGGAAGGCCGCCTTGAGAGAGAAAAGGATCCGTTACACCCTCAAAATACCTCCCGGCATCGATCCCGCTAAACCATTCCTGGTCTATAAAAAGGCTGGTGGGAAAGTTTACTAGATTTACCCTCTTTTATTGACTTTTTCCACAAGGAATATAAGTTAACCCCGTTTGCCGGCCCCTGTAGCTCAATGGACAGAGCAGTGCACTCCTAAGGCAAAGATGGCAGTTCGATTCTGCCCGGGGGCATTAGACATCGCAAAAGGTCCATCTACTTCGTTGGTCCCCTCGGCGGCTCCTCGACGTACCTTCCAGTACGCCTGCGTCGCGTCTCGGGAACCTGCCTCGTATCTGAGGCCTTTTGCGATGTCTGAGCAAGCCCCCTTAGCTCAATGGACAGAGTGCGAGCCTCCGAAGCTCGAAATGCCGGTTCGATTCCGGCAGGGGGCACCATGATTTTAAAAATCCTAGACACACAACCAGCAACGTGGCATGCCTCAGTGGACATTGTGTTATGGACTAAATTAGGGAGGGAGTATGAAAATTTATTCCAAAAAATTCGTTTGGCTAGCGTTGTTATCAAGTGCCACACTCTATAATTCCTGCGGAGGAAACGGAACGACTGCCTCAACTGGCATTAGTTTTAAGACAGCCGCGAACTTCAGCGCCTCGGCATCGGCATCGCTATCCAAGTTTCTGGCAAAAGTGGCAACCACGACCAAAACATGCGCCGAACTGAAAACGGAGCTGGGTGCGGCGATCACACAGGACGATCCTTCCCTTGCAGACGGTCTCGATTGCGATGGCGACCTTGGAGTCGTTGCCCACGTCACTCCCACCAAATATTCGCTGGCATTTAAGAAAGTGGTATTAAAAGCTCAAACCGGCGGGACGGATATAAATCTGATAGCCGACACCGGCACACTTGCAAAGTCGGAGGTGGTGGAATTTACATCCACCGATTCATCTAAAAGCGTTATCACGATCGCACCGGGAGATCTAACAGCCGGCACATACACCGAAATCGAGGCCGAGTTATATTATTTTCAGATGACGTTTCCGGTGGCTGGCGTTACGCAAAATGTTCGCATCTATATGAGTGACGACGACTTTGCCGCAGAGGCGGCGGACCGGATAGGCTTGGGAGGGCATCATCAGGGGGATGTCACGCTTGTTGGCGATGACGGAGTAGAAGAAGGCTGGATTGACTACACATGGACAACAGCAAACCTCATGAAGACGCGGCCGACTGTCATGGGTGGCGCGGCCACTTCTGATCCGGAAACCACTCATGACAGAGGATTTTTTGGAGACAATTCTTTCTGGAACACCGCAACGTTGACGCAAGGGGCAAATCAAGATATTTATATTGCCACATATGACTTTGATACCGGTAAGGAATTGGTCATACCCGATCCCACGACGATAACCAATCTCACAACTGTCACTGTGACATTTTCCACGGCAGATACGTTCTTTTATGAAGATTTCGCTCCGTTCGGCAGTAACGCGAGCTTTCCCGGTTTCTATCCTGACACCGGAGGCGAGGCCACCGCCGCGGGCGAAGCATGGGCGCCATTGGCACCAACCGCCACTGTCACGTACAACTAATCTTCCAGTGTCTTATTGTGTATGACACAATAAAGAAATTTCAGTACCGTATCAGGGAAAAGATCTCCCGCCTTTTTAGTTTTTCACGGCCTTTCAGAAACCCCAGTTCGATCACAAAGGCGGATTCCACAACCGTCCCGCCACATTTTTCAATGAGCTGGCAGGTCGCGCTGGCCGTCCCGCCGGTGGCGAGGACGTCATCGACTACCAGCACCCGGCTCCCCTTGGAGACCGCATCCCGGTGCATCTCGATTTTATCCGTTCCGTACTCCAGGGCATACTCGACACTTTCCGTCTTGAAGGGAAGTTTTCCCTTCTTCCGGACCGGGACAAAGCCGGCATCAATCCGATAGGCCAAGGCGGCAGCAAAGATAAAACCACGCGATTCAATCCCGACACAGTAATCGATCTGTCGGGTGGCATACCGCTTGGCCAAGGTGTCGATCACCTGCTGAAAGGCGGTCACATCCGCCAAAAGCGGCGTGATATCCTTAAAAACGATTCCTGGTTTGGGAAAGTCCGGAACATCGCGGATTTTGGATTTGAGGTCGATCGGTGTCGTCATTTTCTTTCTCCTTATAGTATTTCAACTTTTTATTCGTACTATAGTGCGGATAAAAAGTTAGAAATACTTATAGTTTTTAACTCAAATATTACTAACCAAAAGTTAAAATACTATAAATTAAAAAACCTCTATTACAGCTTGGGCAAAAAGAAAAGGGGATTTCTGGCCACCCTCCCTTTACGGACTTCAAAGTGTAGATGCGGGCCGGTCGCCCTCCCGGTCGCCCCCACCTTGCCGATCACCTGCCCTTTCTTGACCCTTTTCCCCTTTTTCACCAAATACTGGGAAAGGTGGGCATACGCAGTAAAAAAACCGTCCTTATGTTTGACCAGGATCAGATGGCCATACCCTCGGAGCCGCTGACTATAGACCACCTGCCCCGCAGAGGCGGCATGGATAGGGGTCCCGTGGGGGGAGGCGATATCGATCCCATCATGACGGGTCCCGTTCCTCATCCCAAACCGGCTGGTCAGCCGGCCATGAATCGGCCAGGCAAAACGGCCCCGATCAAACACGATCTTTTCTTCGGCAACCCCCTTGGCAAGCGGTTTGACCGTTTTTGTTTTTCTGGCCCTCGTCGGGATAAAAACGCGGTCCCCCGGTTTGAGATCCTTGGAATCCTCAATATCGTTAATTTCCGCCAGTTCCTGAACGGTGACCCCATAAGTGCGAGCCAGGGAGGTCAGAGAATCACCCGATTGCATCCGGTAGTATAACCCTGTCCGGACATAAACCTTGGCACACCCGGCCATACCCAGGCACAAGAGTCCTGCAAAGACCGCCAATAAAACCGACCTAAGGCGGGAATCCATGCTGGCCGATAAGTTTGACAAACCGACACCTCCCGAGTGACCGTTGTTGAACACCCTCCTTTGTCTTTTCAAGCAAAGAAAGTTCCTGACTCTCTTCATTGCCAAGCGGGATGATCAACCGCCCCCGGAAGGCGAGTTGTTCCACGAGAGATTGCGGAATCTGGGGAGAAGCGGCCGTGACCAGGATGCCGTCAAAGGGGGCCTCGTCGGCCCACCCCTCCGAACCATCCCCCCCGCGAAGGGTAATGTTCTGGTACCCCATTCGGTGGAGGAGTTGGCGTGCCTTGTTGGAGAGAGGTGTAATCCTCTCCATGGAGTAAACTTTCCCGGCCAGGGCCGCCAGAATCGCCGTTTGGTACCCACAACCGGTCCCGATCTCCAGAACCTTCTCGTCCCCTTTCAGAGCGAGGCTCTCCGTCATCAGCCCAACAATGTACGGCTGCGAAATAGTTTGGTGATGGCCGATATTGAGCGGGTGATCGTTGTAGGCCTGGGGGATGAGCGCCTCCTGGACAAATTCGTGCCGAGGGATCGTCCCCATAATTTCCAGCACCCGTGGGTCGCGAATTCCCCTGGCGATCAACTGCTCCTCAACCATCTTGCGGCGGGCAACATGGTAGGCGATCTTTGTCAAAACCTGAGGCCCCTTAGTTCTTCAAAGAGTGGATAATGAGTCATATCCACCTGCAGGGGAGTGATGGAGATATGGCCGGCCTGAATCGCATTGCAGTCAGACCCTGGAATGTTAACAAAACTTTTCTCGTTGCCGCCGATCCAGTAGTATTTTTTACCGCGCGGATCGATTTTTTCAAAGATAATCTCGCCGTAGTTTCTTTTCCCGAGCTTGGTGATCCGGGCCGCGGAGGCCGAGGGGCGATTGGGAACATTCACGTTGAGCATGATCCCCCGTGGTAGATGATAACGGGTGAGTCTCCGGGCGAGCTTGAGGGCAAAACGGGAGGCGGTCCTAAAATAATTTTTCTTTTCACCCAAGGTGACCAGCGAGAAAGCGGCAGACGGAATCCCCAGTAGGGCCCCTTCCATGGCGGCTGAAACGGTTCCGGAATAATGGACATCATCCCCGAGATTGGCCCCACAGTTAATTCCGGAAATAATGAGATCCGGTTTCTTGGGTGAACCGCCCTTCCCTTTGAGAATCTCATGAACCCCCAGAGTCACACAATCGGTGGGCGTCCCGTTGATGGCATAAAGATCCCTGGCCATCCTCACCACACGCAAGGGCCGATGCAATGTGATTGAATGACTGGAGGCACTCTGTTCACCATCCGGCGCCGCAATCACCACACGCGCCACGGACGAGAGTTCCTTCGCCAGGACCTTGAGTCCTTCGGCATGGATGCCGTCATCATTGGAGAGAAGGATCAGCAAATGTCGGGACGGCGGGATTTGAACCCGCGACCACACGCACCCCAAGCGTGTGCGCTACCAGGCTGCGCTACGTCCCGAAATGAAACGATTTTTCTTTTGGGAAAAGTCGTTTCATTTCGAGGATCCCCGAAGCTTTAGCGTAGGGGGCCCCGTACCACAAATATTACCTCAAAATCTTTGCCAGCTCTTCCAATTCGCTCCGGACCTTCTCAAGGGTCTTTTTGCTAACCCCATCCGCAAAATCGATGTGCATCTGGGGCTGTTTAGCCAGCTCACGAATCCTCCTCCTCGCCCCCTCGATGGTAAACCCTTCATCGTAAAGAAGACGACGGATCGTTGAAACCGTCTCCACATCCTTCTTGCGGTAAAGCCGCTGGCCGGCCCGTGATTTGATCGGCTCAATCTCCTTGAACTCCGTCTCCCAGTAACGGAGAACATACGGTTCAAGACTGAAGATCTTGGCCACTTCTCCAATCTTGAAGTAGAGCTTGTCCGGAATCTTTACCTGTCGCATAGTTTTTCCTCTCCCCGGTTATGACTTGTGGTTCAATGCTGATTTCAACACCTGGCTCGGCCGGAAGGTCAGAACTCTCCTGGCTGAAATCTCAATCTCCTCACCGGTCTGCGGATTTCGTCCGACCCGAGGCCTCTTCTGCCGGACGACAAAATTGCCGAAGCCGGAAATCTTGATTTTTTCCCCTTTCTCCAAGGTTTCCTTGATCGTATCGAATACCATTTCGACAATCTCAGCCGACTCTTTTTTCGAAAAGCCGATCTTGGAATAGATCGACTCGATGATTTCAGCCTTGGTCATAGTCCCCTCCTTGGGCGAATCGCCCTTTTGTTTAGCAGTTAACGAATCTCCGCACCCAATTTGTTTCTGGCCCGATCGATCACCTGTTGATGAAACCGGTTTACCTCTTCATCCGTCAACGTTCGGTCTTTGGCCAAATACCGCACCCGGTAGGCCAGAGACTTTTTCCCCTCAGGAACGGGTGATTCACCCATCCCCTTCCCCTGATACAGATCAAAAAGGGTAACCTCTTCCAGGGGACAGGCGGTTGTCTCCAGGGCCTTTTGAATCTCCAGTGCCGGGAGGGTCCGATCCACCAGAAGACAGATATCCCTTTCAACCCAGGGGAAGCGGGAAACCTCCTGAAACAGCCTCCTTGCAGGAATTGCGGCCACCAGAGGGTCAAGATCAAATTCAAAAAGATACGGCTCAAACCGTATCCCCATCTCAGCAATCGTCAAAGGATGGAGGGCCCCCAAAAAACCGATCGTTTGATCCTTTAACCTCAAGTCGGCAGATTTTCCGGGATGGAGAAAAGATTGAGTCCCCTGTTCATAGGAAACATCGGGCGCCCCGATGGTTTTCAGGAGCGACTCGACAACCCCTTTGAGTTCTCTGAAATCGACCCTTTGTTTTTCTCCCTCAATCTCGACAGGCATCCGCGGACCGGAAAGAATCCCCGCCACCCGTCTGGTCTCCACCACTTTTTCCCCCTCTTGAGAAAAAACCTTCTGGCACTCAAAGAGTCGAAGCTCACTATTTTGGTGGCTCTGGTTGTACACCAAGGCCTCTACAATTTGAGGGGTTAGCATCGGGCGAAGGAGCGAGTCTTCCTGGCTGATCGGATTGGCAATAGAAACCGCCTTTGCCGGAAGCCCCGGATTAAACCGCCGAAGGAGGAGAGGAGAGACAAAACTGAAAGAAACCGCCTCTGAGAATCCAAGGTTTTTGAGTAATTGACGGATTTCCTTTTCAGCAGGCCGCACGGAGAGAAGATTTCTCTTCTGAGGTTTTAAGACCGGAAGCGTTGTCGGGATTTTTTCATAGCCATGAAAACGGGCCAGTTCTTCAATGAGATCGGTATCCTCGGTCAGATCCGAACGGTAGGAAGGGACTTGGAAAGTAGGGGCGCGATTAATCACGCCCTTACAAACTAAACCGAGAGCGGACAGTGATTGCCTGATAGAGGCTGGTTTCAAGTCGGTCCCCAAATAACGATTCACCCTTTCCGGCGTCAGGGAAATAACACGAGATCGCCTTTTCTGATTTTTGACCTCCCCGGCACCCGCAAGAACCCCCCCTCCCCCGATCGCACCAATCAGCTGGACAACACGAGTCAGGGCAAGCGGGATCCCTTCAAAATCAACCCCTCTTTCAAACCGAGTGGAGGAATCGCTGATCAAACCCAACCGACGGCTGGCCCGACGGACAGTGGAAGGATTAAAAAAGGCGCTTTCCAGGACAATCGTTGTCGTCGCCTCGGTCACGGAAGATTCCTGACCTCCCATCACCCCGGCGATCGCCATCGCCCCTTCCTTGTCCGCAATGACAAGATCCTCGCCAAAGAGTTCTCTCGTCTGGTTGTCCAGTGTGAGGATCGCTTCACCGCCAACAGCATGCCTCACAATAATAGTCTGCCCACGGATCTTATGATAGTCAAAGGCATGCAGGGGTTGACCCCTTTCCATTAAAACATAGTTGGTGGCATCGACAACATTGTTGATCGACCGTATCCCGACCAGGGCCAATCGATCCTTGAGCCAGGAAGGACTCGGGGCTATCCGCACCTTTTCGAGAACGGCATAGGCATACCGCGGACAATCTTTCTTGGCGAGAACACGGAGTTGTAAGGGCAGACCCATGTGTCTGCCCTGACAAGAAGGGCGGCCACGCGGGACCGCCCCTACCCTCTTCAGCGGGACCCCGGTTACCGCCGCAACTTCACGCGCAATCCCCAAAATAGAGAGGCAGTCCCCCCGATTGGGGGTGATCGCTATTTCAAGAATCGTCTCTTCACCGATTTTCTCCAGAGATTCAATTTCAAAACCGGTAGCGGTCAATCTTTCCGACACCTGTGCCGGATTCCAGCGCAGTGAAGGGACAAATTCTTTGAGCCAGCTATAGGGTATTTTCATTAAAACTGCCTCAAAAAGCGGATATCGTTTTCAAAAAAGAGCCGGATATCATTGATCCCCAGTTTCAACATCGCCATCCGCTCAATCCCCATCCCGAAGGCGAAACCACTGATCTTCTTCAGGTCATACCCCACCCTGCGAAATACGGCGGGAGAGACCATCCCGCAACCCATCACCTCCAACCACCCACTTTTCTTGCAAACCTTACAGGTACGGGCGGACCTCTGTCCGCCTCTACAAAAAATACAGCCGATATCCACCTCCGCTGAGGGTTCCGTGAAGGGGAAATAGCTAGGCCGGAATCTCAGCCGGACCGAACGGCCAAAAAATTCATTCAGAAAAAGTGTGAGGATCCCTTTGAGATCCGAAAAACGGACCCCTTGATCGACCAACAGACCCTCAACCTGGTGAAACATCGGCGTGTGGGAGGCATCCGAATCCCGGCGATAGACCGCCCCCGGCGCAATCATCTGGATCGGCGGTTTTTGCCTTTCCATCACATGGATCTGCACCGGAGAGGTGTGGGTTCGGAGTAAGTAGGGTGATCCGTGATCACCCTCTCCCTTTGTCCCTCTCCCCTCGAGGGAGAGGGTGGCCGAAGGCCGGGTGAGGGGGGCCCCTACATAGAAGGTATCTTGCATATCCCGCGCCGGATGATCGGCAGGGATATTCAGCGCCTCAAAATTGTAATAATCACTCTCCACCTCCGGTCCTTCATGCACCTGAAAACCGATCCCGACAAAGATCTCCTCCACCTCTTCCATCACCTGACGCACGGGATGGAGATGACCCCTGGGCAGTCCCCTGCCGGGCAAGGTAATATCGGCCCGTTCCCCTTCTGTTTTACGATCAAGGAGCTGTCCCTTGAGCTGATCGAGGAGACGACGACACTCTTCCTCAATTTTCCCCTTGAGACTGTTGGCCATCTGTCCCACCTTCGGACGCTCTTCATTGGTCATCTCCCCCATCCGTCTGAGAATGGAGGAAAGATGCCCCTTCTTGCCAAGGTAATTCGCCTTGACCTGGAGGATCTCGTTCGGATGGCGCAAGGAAACAATCTCCTCCGCAAATCTTTTCCCAAGATCCTCAATCTCTGTAATCAGAGAACTCATTTAAGCGGCCTTCGCTATTTCTACCACCCTGGCAAATCCTGCCGGGTCGCCAATCGCCAGATCCGAAAGCATCTTCCGATCAAGAGCAACATTGGCTTTTTTAAGCCTTCCCATCAATTGCGAGTAGGAAAAACCGTGCTCGCGAGCCGCCGCCCCGATTCGGGTGATCCAGAGACTCCGGAAATCCCGCTTACGGACCTTGCGGTCACGCGTGGCATAGGCCAAGGCCCTTTTGACCTTTTCGGAAGCGGTCCGGATCAATCTCCCCTGACCTCCCCGAAAGCCCTTGGCCCTTTTGAGGATCTTGTTCCGACGCCGTCTTGCCTTAAAACCCCTTTTTGCTCGTGCCATAGTTCTCTCCTTTTTTAACCGTACGGTAACAACTGCCTGATCGCCCTGACATCACTCTTGGCCACAAGCGCCCCCTGCTTGAGATGCCGTTTTCTCCCCTTCCTCTTGGAAGTGAGGATATGCCTCAAGAAGGCTTTTTTCCTTTTGATCTTGCCGCTCTTGGTGAAGCGAAATCTTTTCTTCGCCCCCTTATTTGTTTTTAGTTTCGGCATTGCTTCTCCTTTTTTATACGTGACCCCCCGGGGCTAAAATCATGATTAAGGCCCGCCCATCCATTTTGGGAGGGACTTCAATCTTGGCCTCCGGCCCTATCTCGGTCATAATCCTTTGCATCAGAACACGCCCATGGGAGGTGTAGGTAATCTCCCGTCCCTTGAAAACAACGGTCACCTTCGCCTTATTCCCTTCCTTCAGGAAACGCTTGATGTGGCGCATCTTGAACTGGAAATCATGCTCGTCCGTTACCGGCCGCATCTTGACTTCCTTCAAATGAACAACCACCTGATGCTTCTTGGCCTCCTGTTCCTTTTTTTTCAAACGGTACTTGAATTTTCCATAATCAATAATTTTACAGACCGGGGGAACGGCACTTGGAGAAATTTCCACCAAATCCAGTCCCTGGTCCGTCGCCAACCGGAGCGCCTCAGGGACACCCAAAACCCCAATCAGTTTTCCATCTTCATCCACAACACGAACTTCTTTTGCTCGAATACGTTGGTTGATTCTTAACTCTCGGATATAATCACCTCCTTGGTTTCAAGGTTATCTTTTTTCAAAAACTTGCCCATTCACTCTCTTGGCAAAATCTTCAATGGTCATACTCCCCAAATCCCCATCTTTCTTGCTACGAACACTGACCATCCCCTTTTCCGCCTCCTTGCCACCGATGATCAGCATGTAAGGAACCTTCTGCACCTCCGCCTCGCGGATCTTTCCCCCCAGTTTCTCGTTGCGAAAATCGGTTTCGACACGAAGCCCGGCCTCCCTCAACGCCGCCAATACTTTTTCGGCATACGGCACCTGGCCGTCGGTGATCGTGATCAGTACCGCCTGAACCGGCGCCAGCCAGAGGGGAAAGGCTCCGGCATAATGTTCAATCAGGACACCAAAAAACCGTTCCAGCGACCCCAAAAGGGCCCGATGGACCATGATCGGACGCTCGCGCGCGCCAGTTGGTGAAACGAACTCCATGGCGAAGCGCTCCGGGAGATTAAAATCAACTTGAATCGTCGAACATTGCCAGGCCCGTCCCAAGACATCCTTGATCTTGATATCAATCTTCGGGCCGTAAAAGACCCCCTCTCCCGGATCAACCTCAAACTTTATCCCCTTTTTAGTCAGCGCCTCGCGGAGCGCCCCCTCGGCATGGGCCCAGTTCTCCTCCGACCCGACATGTTTTTCCGGACGGGTGGAAAGGTAGATATCAAATTCCTTGAAACCGAAAGAGCCAAGGATGAACAGGGTAAAATCTAAAACCTTGCCGACCTCTTGGGCCAATTGATCGGGACGGCAAAAAAGATGGGCATCATCCTGCGTGAAACCACGGACACGGAGCAGGCCATGAAGGACACCCGATCGTTCATACCGATAGACGGTCCCCAATTCTGCCCAACGGAACGGGAGTTCCCGGTAACTCCGCAGTTTCCGTTTGTAAATCTGGATATGAAACGGGCAGTTCATCGGCTTGAGCTGATAATCGGCCCCCTCCACCTCCATCGGCGCGTACATATAATCCTTGTAGAAATCGAGGTGGCCGGAGGTTTTCCACAAATCCCGGCGTGCGAGATGGGGTGTAAAGACAATCTCGTAACCATTCTTCAGGTGTTCCTCCCGCCAGAAGTCTTCGATGACCTTGCGGATCCGTGCCCCCTTCGGGTGCCAGAGGATTAAGCCCGGCCCCTCTTCCTCCATCGTGCTGAAGAGATCCAGTTCACGCCCCAATTTTCGGTGATCCCTCGCCTCGGCTTCTTTCAGGCGATGGAGGTATCCTTCCAGATCTTTTTGGCTCAAAAAAGCGGTGCCGTAAATCCTTTGGAGCTGTTCCCTCTTTTCATCGCCCCGCCAATAAGCTCCAGCAACTGAGAGAAGTTTGAATGCCTTGATATCTCCTGTTCGTCCAACATGCGGTCCCTTGCAAAGGTCAATCCAGGGGCCATGCTGGTACAGGGTGATCTTCTCCGCCTCGTTGATCCCTTCAATAATCTCCACCTTGTACCGTTCCCCCAATTTTTTAAAAAACTCGGTCGCTTCCTTCCGTGAAACCTCTTTGCGCTCGAAGGGGAGATTCGCCTTGATGATCCGCCCCATCTCCTCTTCGATCTTTTCCAGGTCGGTCGCCGTAAACGGCTTTGAGGCATCAAAATCGTAGAAAAACCCTTCGTCAATCACCGGACCGATCGTCACCTTCGTCCCCGGAAAAAGCCTCTGCACCGCATCCGCCATGATATGGGCACACGAATGTCTTAATCTCTCCAGCGGATCGTTCTCATGTCCAACTCTACAAACCATGTGGGCGCGACAGGGTTCGAACCTGTGACCCCTTCCATGTCAAGGAAGTACTCTGACCAACTGAGCTACGCGCCCTAACATCTAACTCATTGAAACGCCTAGCAATATTAATAAGCCCTGTCAATAAATAAAGGAGAATTTGGTGAACAGTTAAAGTAGAGATTTAAGGAAGGCTGTTTTTTAGTTGTTCCCAAGCTTAAACAATTTCTTCACGACCTCCGCGGAGAACGATATCTCCTGCTCTTCCTCCTTGAGGCCGGTGATCGGTTCATGCAGGATCTTGCTGACAATCGCCCGGGTGCAGGATTCCAGCGCCTCTTTGGCCTCAGGACCAAGATTGGAAAACGAGGCGAGCGTCTTTTGAATTTCAGCCTCACGGATCGCCTCTATTTTTTTGGAAAGCTCTTTGATCGTCGGGGCAACATCCCTCGTCTGAAGATATTTCTCAAAGGCGGCAACCTCATTCTCAATAATCTCCTCCCCCTTTTTGGCCTCCTTCGCCCTTTCGGCCAACCCCTCTTCCACAACCCCTTTCAAATCATCCATGTCATAGAGATAGACGTTCGGGATCTTATTCACCCCCGGATCAATATTTCGCGGCACCGCAATATCAATCAGAAAGAGCGGACTGTTCTGCCGTTCGGCCATGGCGAGGGCCACTATTTTAGAATCAAGAAAGGGGGAAGAAACCGAGGTGGAGGTCATGATGATATCAAAAAGAGAGAGATTTTGACACAGAGATTCAAACGGGAGGGTCGCGGCATGAAACCGTTCGGCCAATGCCTTTGCCTTTTCCTCCGTTCGATTGCTGATTGTCAGATGACAGACCTTTCTCGCCAGAAAATGTTCCGCCGCCAGTTCCGCCATCTCTCCGGCCCCGACGAGCAGGATCTTTTTTTCCCGCAGAGAACCGAAGATTTTTTCCGCGAGGTTCACCGCCGCATAACTGACCGAAACCGGGTGCAGGGAGATCTCCGTTTCATTCCTCACCCTTTTGGCCGTCCGGAGGGCGCTATGAGTGAGCTTGTTCACGAAGGGACCCGTCGCGTGCACGGAAGTCGCCTGACTGTAGGCCTCCTTCACCTGTCCTGTAATCTGCGGCTCCCCAACGACCATTGAATCGAGACTGGAGGTCACACGAAAAAAATGCCGGATCGCCTCCTCATCCCTCTTCCGGTAAAGCACTTTTTCCGGGTTGGGAAGAGACGACCTTTCATGAAAAAACTTGAAAGCCAGCTGTTCAGCGCAATGCGGATCCGAAGAAACGAGATAAAGCTCGACCCGGTTGCAGGTGGACAGCAAAAACGCCTCAGTTAACTCCTGGTTTTTCAAGAGTGCCGAAAGGATCTGGCCGATCTCTTCGGGAGGGATCGCAAATTTCTCCCTTAGTTCCAGAGAGGCGGTCTTATGGGAGAGTCCAACAACCAAAAACATCAGTTCACCCCATGCTTGAAGCCGAGAAAGGTCAGCGCAATCACCGCGACACCCAACAAGGAAAGAAAAAGTGCGCGACGTCCCCGCCAGCGGGAACGGCTGTGAAGATTTAAGAAAGCCAGATAGACGATCCAGGCGATCCAGGCCCCCCACTGTTTTTGGTCCCCCATAAAAAAAGAACCGAGGACCTCCCTGGGTGAATCACCCTTGGAGAGTCCAAAGCCGGCGAGGATCCCCAACGTGAGGAGTCCGAAACCGATCGCCGAGGTCCGGCTATGCATCTGGTCCAAGGCCTCCAGCGAAGGGAGACGAAGATACGGCGCCTTTTGATTTTTAAGCCTCGCCTGCTGAAGGACAAAGGCGGTCGCCATGCCGAGGCCGAGAAGAAAGAGGGAAAAGGCCAAAAACATGGCTATGAGGTGGGCCAACGCCCAGGGGCTCTTCAAGACAGTGGCGCTGAAACGGTACGCCTCCTGATCCAAAAGGGAGATCAGGTAGAAAAGGAGCGCCGTCGGGATAAAAAGCGGCCCGGCCGCCTCCAACCGGAGTTTTCGTGAAAAAACAAGGAAGAAAAGCAAGATCACCCAGGAAACAAAATGGAGGGAGTAATTGGCGGAGACAAAAAACGGGTACTGGTTGCGGAACAGGTAATAAAAAAGAAGCAGCGTGTGGAGCAAGAAGCCGATGGCGAGTATTCGGTAGGCGACGCGGTTAAAATTTTTCTTAAAGATATACTGAAAAAGATAAACCAGGGTCGCCCCCAGATAAAAGGTCATCACGCCAAGGATGCAGGACAGATGCATGTTATTCCCCTAATTGAATTCCCAAACGCTCCAACGAATACCCTTCTCCAAACAACCGCCCCAACAACTGATCAATCTTGTCTTTCTCCCCTGCTCGAATCCAACCCAACACCGGGGAATGGACAAACTCCTTAAAGAGCCCCTCCGACCGGTCCCCCCACTGATTCTGCACCGGCCTTCTCAAGGCGGACATGATCTTGGTCATGGTTTCATACTCAGGTCCATACTGATTTTCGAGCGCCTCTCTCACTTTTTTGGCAAGCGCGGGCGAACCCCCTCCGGTGGAAACGGTGATCATGAATTCCCCCCTCTGCAAACGGGAGACAAAGGTGAAATCGCAAAGGTCTGGGTGATCGACAATATTCAAAAGAACCCTTTTTTCTTGGGCCTCTTTTCTTATCTTTTGATGGATCTCCTGGTCATCGGTGACCACCACCGCGAGAAAAACCGATTCGAGACAACCGGGCTGATACGCCTCAAGCCTCCTTAACTTCGCCCCTGCCTTAAGAAACCCCTGCCCCTTTTTTTCGGCCACTTGACCACTGCCGATCACCAGAACCGGTTTTCCCTGAAGATCGAGGTTGATCGGAAAGTAGCGCATCGGGTTGGTATAAAGAACTCCTTGATTTTTGACAAGGGGCGGGTTATTGCGGCGGGTGGCGAGGGTCGGGCGCCCGGCCGAGCGGAACGGGTGAGCACGGCTGGGCGGAACCCAAGACAGGACCCGCCGCCACGAGGAGATCGTTGATGTCATCCCCCAAAATCAAGACCGCGACCGACCAAAATTTTGAAAAGGAGGTTTTGCAGGGCCAGCGCCCGGCGCTCGTTGATTTTTGGGCGGTCTGGTGCGCCCCTTGCCGGGCCTTGGCCCCGATCGTTGATGAAATCGCCGATCAGTACGATGGCAAGGTGGATGTTTATAAATGCAACGTCGATGAAAACCCGGAAACCCCGGGTCGTTATGGAGTACGAGGGATTCCGACCATTATTCTCTTTAAGGGAGGACAGGCGGTCGATCAGGTGGTTGGCGCCGTCCCCAAGGCACAGCTTGAAGAATTGATCAAACGGGTGGTGGTGTAGGGGATTACTTCTTCTTTTCCAACGTCTCCGGATCAAGCCCCAGGGTCCGGACGACAAAATCTCTGATTACTTCACCCGTCGGCCTGCCTCTGTCTGTCTTTAAGCTATCCCGCAACAACTCGTTATAGAGACTGTCGATCCCATCTACCTTCTTACCATCGACGAAAATGTTGATCACCGGCACCTGACCGTTAACAACGTACCGTTCCATCGTTTCCAAGACAAATTGTTCGTCCCCTTTTTTCTCCTCGTCCATCTCGTAACTGTAGAAAACAACCCCTTTTCCCCTGAATTGCTCCGCAACGACATCAAAGGGTATGGCCATGAGTTGACAGGGGGCGCACCAGGAGGCCCCGTAATCAACAACGACGGGTCCCTTCGATTTGAGGACCTTTTCTTCATATTCGGCACGCGTATGGATCACACCGGCATATTGAAAACCGCCATACGCCTTAAAAATAGCCAAATCAGCATACCGAAACTTTTTAACAAATGCAGATTCGAACTGAGGGTCAACAGACCCCACCTTTTTGAGCGTGGAGACGACGTCCCCCTCCATGGCATACAACAAGGGCCTCAGTTGCTCCCACGAGAGATCCTTCCTCAGGGCTACAAGGATTTGAACAGCCCTTTCAGGATCAACACGGCTGATCTCCCGTAAGAGAAACTCATCCAATGTTATCATAATGAGATTGTGACTCCACCGGGCGGTGGCACGAATAAAAGCTGTCTGAGTTTCCAAGTCTGCCCCGATAAGGGCCTGCCACGCAGAGCTACTGATCACCGGCCCTTTAAAATGATTCACTGTGATCTGAAAATCCAAAAAATGGGGGACACGGATGGCTGACTCGATCGCCTTGAAATCGACAGTCACCGGGGCCTCCGAAGAGGCCCGGGCGAGCGTTAATCGGGGAACAACATTTTCAAACGCTTTTATTCGCTCGCGGGACGGTTGGAGATCTTCCCCCTTGATCCCCTCCCCCCTTTTCTCCGTTCCTTTATTACCCTTACTACCCCATTCCCCCTTGCCGGCGGCAAACTGAAAAACCTGACGGAAACCAGCCGTCACAAACTCGGTATCTTCGCTGCGAAGACCAAAAAGTTGGCCCACCACCCAACCCCCGTCGGACGGATCCCCATTATCATCAAAGACCAGTTCAATCTCTGTCTGGACCCGGCCATTTTCTCCGGTTTCTACGGTCACAAGAGAATTCTTCTCGTCAAAATGGAGTCCCCTTTTTTCCATTGCGGCAAAGATCGGGGCCTCTAACGGGTCCTCTTTGATCCGTTTCCATTGCTCCGGCGTGAGCCAAAAGGAGAGATCCGATTTCTTGGTCAACAGAGAGAGACCGGCCTGGCGTTCCTCGATTTTTCGAATTGAATCCAGACGAATCCCGCAACTCCCCCCTTTTCCCCGCAGACACTTTTCCTCTTCCGTCTTTAACCGTTGAAGGATCTTCGGATCGATACGCCAAGGGCCAGAGGCCGCTTCGTGCAGAAATCGGTTAAGGCCGATCAGCCCACCCGTCTCCCACTGATCCAGGATCCGTTTGCCGATCTGGTTCCACTCAGCCACAGTCAGTTGATTGTCACTCTTCGCGGCCACAAGAAGGGCGTCATCAATCTCCGTGGCATTCTTCTCTTGCGGATCTTGCGGATCAGTGGCCGGTTCGGCAGGAGTCGCCCCCACAAAAAGAGAGGGTATTGTAAAGGATATCGCAGGGGAGGCCATGACCCTCTCCTTATCGGTCTAAAAAGAGAATGGTTTCGGGGTTATTTTTTGATAAGATCCTGATAAATGACCCTGCGAGGGCCCAAAGTCAGGATATCGATCCGCCATTTCGATTCATCCATCTTGTAAATAATTCGGTAATTACGAACCCTCAGAGAGCGAAGGCCGATAAACTCCCTCTGCAGTGGTTTTCCCAAATAAGGATCATCCTGCAATTCCTCCAAGGCCAAACGAACCTCCTGTTTGAGCAACGGGTGCAGATGACGAATCCTGGTTTTGGCTTCCCCAGTATAACGAAGGGCAAAAGATCTCAATCGCGGAAGACTTCTTTATGAGAATAAACCTTCCCCTGGCGGTTCTCCCGAAGGGCACGATTCAGGGAACGAAGGAGTGGAACATCACCTAAGATTTCCAAAGATTCCATAAGACCCTCATATTCTTCGGTAGTCATCAGCACCCCCGTTGCCCTCCCATCCGTCGTAATAGCCACCACCCCGCCTCGCCTTTTCAAATGCTTAAGAAGCCCCGTGAGTTCTCGCTTGACCTGAGTCACCGGAAGTATTTTATCAGGGTGAATCATAAAGTATCCTTTAAAGGTACGTTTAAAATACACTATTTGAAATGAACTGTCCAGTCTTAAATTAAAACATGAACCGGCGCATGGAGATGTTCAAGAGAAGGCCGATCCCGATCAGGATGGTGATGACCGAAGAGCCCCCATAGGACAAGAGCGGGAGGGTAACGCCGGTCAAGGGGATCAGGCCCAAGACCCCTCCCAAATTGACCGCCACCTGCCAAAAAAGGAGTGCCGCAATCCCAAAACCAAGACAGATCCCAAAACGCTCCTTCGCCTTCGAAGCGATGTTCAAGGCATAAAGGATAATACTGGCATAAAGAACAAGCATCACCAGAGAACCGAAAAAACCCCATTCCTCGGCCAAGACCGGAAAGATGAAGTCGGTGTGCTTCTCCGGGAGGTAGAGAAGCTTGTTGTGCATCCCCTTGAGATACCCCTTTCCGAAAATCTGACCGGAGCCGACCGTCACCTTCGATTGGATCAGATGGTACCCCTCCCCTTTTGGGTCAGCGGCCGGTTTGAGAAAGGTCAAAATCCTGGATTTCTGGTGCGGGGTCAAAAACCGGGCATAACTGATCCCGGCACCGACAAGCCCGATGATGACCAGAATCGCAATCGTCCTTCTCTTCACCCCGGCAAAACCGATGAACGAAGAGAAGATGAGAATAAAAAAGAGGCTGGAACCAAGATCCTTTTCCAGGAGGATCAGGACAAAGGGACAGGCAAAAAGCAGGAAAGGGATCCCGAGACTGCCAATGTTGTGCCCCTCCGGTTTGGCGGTTCCCGAAAAAAACTTCGAAAGGGCCAGGATCAGGCCAATCTTGGCAAACTCGGAGGGCTGAAAACTGAAAGAGCCCAACACAAGCCAACTCTTATTGCCGGCAACGGTTTTTCCAAACGGGATCACCAGTAAAAGCAGGATAATCGTTACGGCATAGATGAAATAGGCCACCCTCTCAAAAATGCGATAGTCCGCAAGGAGCAGTAAAAAGAGGAGGAGAAACCCGATCCCCATCCAGAGGGATTGGGAAAGGAACAGGGGGGGCCACCCTTTTCGACCGATTTCAAAGGTGGCGCTGTAAAGATTCAAAAGGCCGATGAGGGAAAGGGCAGTCGTACACCAGAAAAGTGGCCAGTGAAAGTGAACCTTAAATCTTTTATCGAATTGCGGAATCATGGGTTTTTAGCCGGCTGACTTTCAGCCGCCTCCCTTTCTTTCTTCAAGGCAAAAAATTTTCGAATCACAACACCGGCGATCGGGGCGGCCGCGGAGGCGCCGTGCCCACCATGTTCTACAAGGACCGAAACGGCAATCTCCGGATTTTCCGTCGGGGAATAGGCCACAAACCAGGCATGATCCCCGGTATTCACCCCCTGAATCTTCCCCTGAAGATCATCGCTCACTACCTGGGCCGTTCCGGTCTTCCCGGCAATCGGAATTCCCTTGAAAGCAAGAGAATGCGCCGTTCCCCGGGAATCAGCCACCACCCCGGCGAGCGCCTCCCGAACAATCCTCAAGGTCTCCGGTTTGAGCGGGAACGGCTTCCCGGCAGAAGGTTCCCCTTCCCCCACAGGCAAAAATTGACGCCCCTCCCGGGTCTCGAAATGATGCAGGAGCTGCGGAAAAATTCTTCTGCCGCCATTCCCAACCTGGGCTGCCACCAGGGCGTTCTGCAGGGGGGAGACAAGATCATACCCCTGACCAATCGCGATGGAGAGATTCTCGGCCGGCTGCCACGGCTCTTTCTTGACCTCCAATTTCCATTTGGACGTGGGAACCAGCCCTTTTTTCTCCCCTTCCATATCGATCCCCGTCGGCTGGCCCAACCCCAGCATCCTGGCATATTTGGCGATCTTGTCGACACCCAAGCGGATCCCCATCGTATAAAAGAAGACGTCGCAGGACTGGACAATCGCATCATGAATAGCCATCGCCCCGTGACCGCCGGAGCGCCAGCACCGGAACGACCGATTGCCGAATGGGAGCTGACCATGACAGGCAACCTTTTCCTCCGGGGAAATGACTCCCTCTTCCAAGGCGGCAATCGCCGTCACAATTTTGTAGGTGGAACCGGGGGGATAGGCCGATTGGAAGGTGCGATTTAAAAACCTCTTGCGGGGATCATTCAACAACTCGTTCCAGGCCTCGTGACTGAGCGTCGTCGCCAGAATGTTCGGATCATAAGAAGGTTTTGAAACCAAAACCAGCACCTCGCCATTCTGTGGATTCAGGGCGACAACCGCGCCTGTCCTTGAACCCAGTCCCTCTTCAGCAACCTTTTGCAAATCCAGATCCAGGGTCAAAACAAGATCACTGCCCTGCTTGGCCGCTTCATTGACAAGCAGAGAATTAAGCTCTTCGGCAACCACCTCACGCCCGACCGCATCTACGATCCTCTGTTCATACCCATCCTTTCCCCGAAGGTAGGGTTCCCAAACCTTTTCCAGACCGCTGGCCCCGATAAAATCCCCCGCCCTGTACCCCTCCCCCCCCTTTTTCTGATTGTGAAAACGCACAAGATCTTCCGGTGAGACTTGACCGACATGCCCCAAGACCACACCAGCGAGCTCGTGCCAGGGGTAATCGCGGACCGGGTAGGCAAAAACCTCAACCCCCCTCAAATCATACGGGTCCTCTTCAGAAACCTCAGCCACCCGGTAGGTCCTGATCCGATTCACCTCCTCCGGAGAGGCATCTCTCTTGAAAACAAAAGGGAAAAAAGGGGCGGAAAGACGGGCCTGGCGCCAGCGACCTTCGCTCCAATCCGGAGGGATCTTGGCTAAAGCAAAAAGACCCTGACCCATCTTTTCCGGCGACCTGACATATTGCGGGACAACAACGATATCAAAGGCGGGACGGCTGTTAGTCAGAACCCTCCTGAAACGATCGTAGATAATCCCGCGGGTTGCGGGAATCTTGATCTCCTTGACCGTGTTTTCCTGCGAAAAGGAGCGCAGGTAGGAACCTTTGACAATCTGGAGGTAACCCAACCGAACCAGAATCAGCAAAAAAAAGACCGCAACCGCCCCCATGGCATAAGGGAACCGATCCTGAAAATCATGAACCCCTTCTTGAGAAAAGTCCATTTATAATCTTCCCAAATCCTTTTCGTCCCCCATCGAAACAAAAACTTTCTTGAAGGTGATAAAAATAAGCGACCCCACAAGGGCGTTCCAGAGGGCATCCGGAACCCCATTCCAGAAGAGAAAAGGCAAGACCCTCTCCCCCTCGGCAACACCGCTGAACAGGAGATAGAAAATCCCTTTCTTGAGAATCGCCAGGAAGAAGAGCCAAAGCGAGACCGCCCCCACTGATTCGGGAACAACAATATGCGGCAAGATCAACCGTATCAGAAGGAAAAGGCTGAGAGTGACCAGTGTTATCATCCCCAAAAACGGGGAACCGAGGAGATCGGCACAAAGCCCAAGCAGGATAACACTCCAGCCCCCCTCGTTAAACGGTCCGAAAAAACCAAGATAGATGGCTATCAGGAAAATAACATCGGTCCTGAGGACTCGGGGCGGCAGGGAGGTCAAAAACGAACCCTGGATCACCAGCGAGAAAAAACCGATCAAAAAAAAGAGGAGAACTCTTTTCATGAGTCACCCTTGGGTGACACACCATTGTGTGACTCACCCTTGGGTGAATCACCCTTGAAGTGAAGAATCACAAAGACCTCTTCCAATTTTAGAAAATCAACTTCGGGGATGATATCGGCCGTCTGAAAAAGGTTCACCTTATCCACCCTGAGGCGAGTTACCCGACCGATTGGAATCCCTTTGGGAAAGATCGCATCCAGTCCGGAGGTCACCAGCAAATCCCCCTCCTCAATGTCCGCATTCTGTCGGAAATACTCCAGGCTCCCCAAGGCGTAGCCTCTGTTCAACTTCGCCTTGGTAACATGTCCGGTCACCAGACCCTGGACGCGGCTTCGCTGGTCGGCGGCGTCAATAGCGCTCGTCGGGTCCGTCATCAAAAGGACCTGCGACGAATCAGAGGTCACGCGAAAGACCTGGCCCACCAGCCCTTGGGGGGTAATAACCGGTTGCCGCCGCTTAAGTCCATCCGCCTCTCCCCGATCGATGGTCACCAGATGAAAGGGGAGCAGTGGGTTGAAAGAAATGACATGGGCCGCCATCAGCCTCCAGGGAACCTGCTCCCTGAAACCAAGAAGGGTTCTCATTCTCTCATTCTCCCTATCCAACTCCTCAAGGATCAGGAGTTTCTGACCCACCTGGCCTAGCCTGGTTTTCAGATTTATGTTTTCCTCCCAGACCCCTTGAAGCCAGAAATAATGTTCGAAGGTTTGAACACTTTTTGTCCTGACAAAATGAAACCCTTTTTGAAACGGGTTGAGGGTCATGAAAATCGGCCGGAGATAAAAAGGATCCTGATGGAATCTCTCAAACCTTTTGCCCTGTGAGAGAAAGACAAGAAGAATATAAAAAATAACCGGGATCAGAAGAAAACGGCGGATTTTTGCTAGAAATGAGGCCATCGGGCAGGGCTGCCCCTACGTTATGGTAATTCCCTTGAGGACATCCAGTTGATCCAACGCTTGTCCGCAACCGAGAACAACGGAGGTCAGCGGATCTTCAGCGATCATCACCGGAAGTCCGGTCTCCTCACGGAGCAGGACATCCAGATTTCGCAAAAGGGCCCCTCCCCCGGCAAGAACGATCCCCTTGTCCACAATATCGGAGGCCAATTCGGGAGGGGTCCGCTCCAAGGCCATCTTGACCCCTTCCACAATGGCATTAATCGGCTCGCTGATCGCCTCACGAACCTCTTCCGAGTTGAGCTCCAAAACTTTGGGAACGCCGACCACCAGGTCACGCCCCTTGATCTCCATCGTCCGAACTTCCTTTTCGGGATAGGCGGTACCGATCTGGATCTTGATCTGCTCGGCGGTTCTCTCCCCGATCAGCATGTTATATTTCCTTTTGACATAATGGATAATTGCCTCATCCATCTTGTCCCCGGCGACCCGGATGGAACGGCTGAAAACGATCCCGGCCAGTGAAATGACGGCGACTTCCGTCGTCCCACCGCCGATATCAACAATCATGTTTCCTGTCGGTTCGGTAATCGGTAAACCGGCGCCGATAGCGGCCGCCATCGGTTCTTCAATCAGGTAAACTTCCCTCGCACCAGCCGACTCTGAAGACTCGCGAACCGCCCTCTTCTCCACCTCAGTGATCCCAAAGGGGACACCGACAATAATTCTGGGCCGGATCAGTGTCTTCCGACTGTGCGCCTTGCGGATAAAGTAACGGAGCATCGCCTCGGTCACTTCGAAATCGGCAATGACCCCATCTTTGATCGGTCGGATCGCCTCAATGCTCCCCGGCGTCCGTCCCAACATCTCTTTGGCCTCTTTGCCAACGGCCAGCACCTTTTTGATGCCACGGTTGTCGCGCTGAACCGCAACCACCGAGGGTTCGGAACAGACAATCCCCTTCCCTTTCACATAGACAAGGATATTGGCGGTGCCGAGATCAATGGCCAGATCATTGGAAAAAAGACCGATCAACTGATCAAAAATCATGGTGGGGCGATCTACCATCAAAGCTCCCAAAATATCAAGGGGAATTGGGGTAACAAAATTGTTGCCTTTTGGCCCCTCCTTCGCGTAGCATCCGGCCCCTCATGTTAGCTACTTTGCGCCGGCATGCCTCTTCCTGGTTGATCAAGGTCGCCTTTGGCCTGATCATCCTTTCGTTCCTGTTTTTCTTTGGCTACACCAGCCTTACAAAAAACTCCGGCTCCTCCGGCGTGGGGGATGCGGTAGCACTGGTCAATGATGAACCGATCTTCCGGGCCCAGTTTGAGGCGCTCTTTGAGGCCCAGAGAGAGCGTTTCAATAAAGCCTCCTCCGACGACAAAAATGCCGGGGAATTCCCCAAGGAGCTGGAGTCACTCCTGAAAAAGAGTCTCTTGAACGACATGATCCGCCAGAAACTCCTGTCCCAGTTGGCCAAGAACCTGAATCTCACCGTTTCGGAGAAAGAGGTTGCCGAAGAGATCACCAAAATGCCGGTCCTTGTGAGAGACGGCCGTTTCGACGAAATTTTTTACAAGGAGGTCTTCCGCCCCTACTACCAGAGAAAATACGGGGCCGACTTTGAAAAAGAGTTGACCGATGAGATCTACCGCAAGAAATTGCAGGAGAAACTGGATCAAGAGAGCCGGGTCACGGAGGGAGAGGTCAAAACAGCCTATGATTTTGAGAATACCCGATTTTCATTCCAAAAAATCCAGACCCAGGAGAGGGAAACGGCCGATCTCCTCCTGAGGCAATGGCAGGTCGGAGGGAATCTGGATCCGATCCTGAAGGAGAAAAAGTTGAAAATAGAAGAGATCCCGGTAACCCCTTTCGCGCGTCTGACCCAGGCCCTTCCCCCTTTTTTGCCGGAAGAAAAAATGGCTGAGGTGGCCGCCCTCACCCCGGCCGCCCCCTTTGTCAGGGAGCCTTTGGGGGATGAGGAAAACGGTTGGTTTGTTTTCAAGCTCAGGAAAAAAGAGACCCCTTCCCCAAAAGATTTTGAGGCCAAGAAGGAATCTCTGAAAAAAAACCTCATGGAAAGAAGAAGCCAGGACCTGCTCAATCTCCTCCTCTCTGAATTCGAGGAAAAGGCCCAAATCAAGCCTCTGATCTAGACCATGTCCCAGCCGGCGGCAAAGATAGTACCACTTCCCTCCTTCTTCGATGAACTAGTCCGGAAGGGGGCCAAGGTCTACGAAGTCGGTGGAACGGTTCGCGATGCATTGCTCGGTCGTCTCGTCAAGGGTGGTTCACCCGAGGGTGATTCACCCTTGGGTGGTTCACCCAAAGACAAGGACCTTCTCGTCACCCGCCTGCCGATGGCCGAGCTCACCTCTCTTTTGCAAAGACACGGAAGCGTGATCACCGTCGGCCGCTCCTTTGGCGTCCTCAAGTTTACGCCGAGGGGAACGGACGAATGCTATGATCTGGCCCTCCCCCGCAAAGAGGTTTCCACAGGACAGGGACATCGTGATTTTCTGGTCGATTTTGACCCGAACCTGCCGGTGGAAAAAGATTTGGAAAGACGCGACTTCACGATTAACGCGATGGCCTGCGATCTCCAGACCGGACAGAGGATTGATCCTTTCGGTGGTCAGAAGGATCTGGAAGAAAAAAAACTGAGAATAGTCGCCCCCCGGGCCTTTGAAGAAGACCCCCTCCGTTTGCTCCGGGGGATCCAGTTTGCCGCCCGGTTCCACCTGGAGCTGACGCCTGAAACAGAAAAAGCGATGACCCAAGCGGCCCCGCTCATCAGGACTGTTTCCGCCGAAAGGATCGTGGAAGAGGTCCGCAAACTGTTCCTCGCCGAAAAGCCCTCCCTGGGTTTCAAGCTGATGCTCCAGGTGGGCCTCCTGAAAGAGGTTTTTCCGGAATTGCAGGAATGCGTCGGTGTGGAGCAGGGGAACAAGTTTCGCAATGATGACGTCTTCGAACACACCCTGCGGGTTTTGGATGCCTCCCGCAAGGACAATGCCATCCCGACAAGCGGCGACCTGGAACTGATGTTTTCCGCCCTCTTTCATGACATCGGCAAACCAAGGACCAAGCGTTATATCCCTGAAAAGGAGCGGATCGCCTTTTATGGCCACCAGACGGTCGGCCGCAAGATGGCCCAGAAATGGATGCAACGGATGAAGATTTCCATCCTGGGAGTTGATCCCGGCCGGATCGCGAGCCTCGTTGAAAACCATATGTTCCAGACCAAATCCTACTTTACCGATCGCTCCATCCGCCGCTTCATCAGCAAGGTCGGGGCGGATCTCATCTTCAAACTGGTCGATCTGAGACTCGCCGATAACCGCGGCGGCAAATACCCGGAAGGGATCAAGGGAGTCCTCAAACTGAGAAAGAGGATCGCCGATGAGGTCAGCAAAAAACCACCCCTCGGCCCCAGGGATTTGGCCATTACCGGCCATGATATCATCTCCCTCGGCATCCCTGAAGGACCCCAAATCGGCAACATTCAGAAGGCACTCGTAGAAATTGTCTTGGACAACCCTGAAAAAAACAGCAAAGAGCAGCTGATCGAGATTATCCAGACACAACTTTTATGAAAAAGAAGAGAAATCGAAAACAGTTTACACGGGAGGATTTTGTCAACACCGTTTGGAAGACGATGGAAAAACAGGCGTGTGAAAATCCAGAGATTGCGGATCTCCACAAAAGACTTTCCAAGGATCTCGGCCTCCCCCTCACCCCAACCCTCTCCCCAAAGGGAGAGGGAAATAAGGACAAGAAGCAACTGTTGATAGGGTTGACCGGCGGGATCGCCAGCGGCAAGTCCACCATCACCGGTTACCTCAAAAGGAAAAAGATCCCGGTGATTGATGCCGACCTGCTCGCCCATGCCGTCATCAAGAAGGGAAAAGAGGCTTATCGAAAAACCCTTGCTGTCTTCGGTGAGGGGATCCTTCAAAAAAACGGGGAAATTGATCGGAAAAAGCTGGGGGGCATGATTTTTGGCGACCCCGCCAAGAAAAGGATCCTGGAGGCGATCACCCACCCTGAAATCTTTAAATCCCTTCAAGGAGAGATCCAAAAAAAGAGAAAGTCAAAAATGGTCGTGATCGATGCGGCACTTCTTTTTGAATCTGGTCTGAACCGGGAGATGGCCAAAAACATCGTTGTCACTATTAACCCCACCGTACAACTCAAGCGGCTGATGAAGCGGGATAAAATGGGAGAAACCGAGGCCTGGCAGAGGATTTTATCCCAACTCTCCAGTCTGGAGAAGGCCAGACAGGCCGATTTTGTAATTGATAATTCCGGAACACTTAAAGAAACCTACCGACAGGTCGAAAAAATTATCGAAAATTTTTAGTGCCTTCCGCGCTGGGGCCTGTCACCAAAACCGCCGCGCCGGCCATCACCACGCCCGCGATCTCCAAAGCTGCGTCGGGGACGCTCTTCCCTTTCGGGCGGAGGGGTCCAACCTTCGGGAGGCTGTCTGGTCTGACGCAGAGAAAGGGCGACCTTGCCGCTCGGCTCGATACGGATCACTTTTACATCAACAGTATCCCCCTCCTTGACAACATCGGTCACACTGTTCACCCGCTTGTAGTCCAGTTCCGAAATATGGCAGAGACCATCGGTATTTGGCAGGATGTTCACAAAGGCACCGAAGTCGGCGATCTTCACCACCTTGCCATTATAGATTTTCCCCAGTTCCGCCACCGCGGTACAGGCGCGGACCTTCTCCACCGCCTTTTCCATCGCTTGACCGTCACTGGAAAAAATCTTGACGGCCCCATCATCCTCAACCTCAATCTGGGCACCCGTTTCCTCAATGATGCCGCGGATATTCTTTCCTCCCGGACCAATCAGCGCACCAATCATTTCCTTGTCAATCATCACCGTGGTAATGCGGGGGGCATAGGGTGAGAGATCCGGTCTTGGCGCCGAAAGGGCCTCCATCATCTTGCCCAAAATAAAAAGCCTCCCCTGTCGGGCCTGTTCGAGTGCCTTGGTCAGGAGTTTCTCATCCAGTCCTGCGATCTTGATATCCATCTGCAGGGCGGTCACCCCGTTTTTTGTCCCGGTTACCTTGAAATCCATGTCACCCAGATGATCCTCATCCCCGAGGATATCGGAGAGGATTGCCACCTCGTCCCCTTCCTTCACCAGCCCCATCGCAATACCGGCCACCGGTTCCTTGATCGGGACACCAGCATCCATGAGTGACAAGGCCCCCCCGCAAACCGTTGCCATGGAGGAGGAACCGTTGGATTCAAGAATTTCCGAGACGATCCGAATCGTGTAAGGGAATTTCGCCTCTTCCGGGATCATCCCTCTCAAGGCCCGTTCCGCAAGCGCTCCGTGACCAATTTCACGCCGTCCCGGGCTTCGGAGAGGCTTGGTCTCCCCCACGGAGAAAGGAGGGAAATTGTAATGGAGCATGAACTTCTTGGTCCACTCCCCCTTGAGGGCATCGATGATCTGCTCGTCATCACCGGAACCAAGCGTTGTCGTCACGAGGGCCTGCGTCTCCCCCCGCGTAAAAAGGGCCGATCCATGCGCCCGCGGCAGGATCCCTGTCTCACAAGTGATTGAACGGATCTCGTCGTACGCCCGGCCGTCAATCCTCTTCTTTGTTTTCAAAACGGTCCCCCGGAGGATTTCGTATTCCAGATCCTCCAGCGCCTTCGCCACCAGGGGAGGCTTGGTCTCTTTTTCTTCTTCAGTGACCAGGGCGGCAAGGGTCTCTTCCTTCACCTTGCCGAGGGTCTCGTTCCTCTTCTGTTTCTCCCCGATGGCAAACGCCGCACGAAGCGAGGCTGAGGCCTTCTGATGGACCTGCTTGACAAGATCCGCATCCACTTCTGGTGGAGTCACCACTAACTTGGTCTTTGAAAATTGCTTCGCTAATTCTTCCTGAATATCGAGGAGCGGCTGAATGGCACGATGACCAAACATGATCGCCCCAATCACTTCGGCCTCTGGGAGTTCTGCGGCCCACCCCTCCACCATGACGATCGCCTTCCGGCTCCCGACAACAATCAGGTCAATGGTACTCTTCTCCATCTGTTCCGGATTTGGGTTCACCACAAACTGCCCCTCGGATTGCCCGATACGGACACCGGCAATCGGCCCTAGAAATGGGGCTTCCGAGAGCATCAGGGCGGTCGAGGCCCCGGTAATGGCCAGAATATCCGACTCATTTTCTTGATCGGCCGAAAGCACCGTCGCAATCACCTGTGTTTCGTGACAATACCCCTCGGGAAAGAGCGGCCGGACCGGCCTGTCAATGAACCGGCTGGTCAGCGTTGCGAGCTCAGAAGGCCGGCCTTCCCTTTTGAAGAACCCGCCCGGGATCTTGCCGGCGGCAAACGTCTTCTCGATGTAATCCACCGTCAACGGGAGAAAATCGGCCCCCAGCTTCGGCTCCCCCTTTACACAAGCGGTCACCAAGACAATGGTATCACCACACCGGACCGTAACAGAGCCACCCGCCTGTTTGGCGAGTTTCCCGGTTTCAATAACGACTGTTTTGCCCCCAACGGAGGCGGAGAGTTGTTTGGACATTTTATTTTGACGGGGTTGACTCCAGCGAGGGAGAGTTAATTCGTCGGAACGAAAGCGAGGCGAGCCCTCTTTATTTCCGCAAACCGAGTTCCGCCGTCACCTTTCTATAGCGATCTACGCTTTTTGTCCTGAGATAGTTAATAAGACGCCTTCTTTGCCCAACAAGCTTCAAAAGACCCCTTCTTGATTGGTGATCTTTAATATAACTCTTAAAGTGTTCTGTGAGGTTATTAATCCGCTGGGTCAACAAGGCAATCTGCACTTCTGGCGAACCGGTATCCCCCTTGTGGGTCGCAAACTTGCCAATCACCTGCTTCTTCTGTTCATTCAATTGTGTCATCGGGGGGAACCGTAGCAAAAGAAAAATCGGTTGTAAAGGGGTGTTTCACCCGATGGGCGTTTCACCCGGTGGGTGTTCAATTGTTCCAGAGTAACCGCATCCTTTAGGGTAAACGGTCCCACCCGGAGGCGGCGGAGGGCAACAACCGTCCCACAGGTCCCTAAGGCCTTGGCGATATCCGGCAACAGGGAGCGAATGTAGGTCCCCTTCGAGCATTTTACGAAAAAAGTCAGGTCGTTCCCTTCAAGAGACTCCAGTTTCAATTCAGAAACCTTAACCACCCTCTTTATCACGGGGGTCTCTATCCCCTTCCGGGCCCACTCGTGTAAAGGACGCCCCTTGTATTTGACGGCACTATACCGCGGGGTTTCCTGTTCAATCTCTCCCCGAAATTGATCCAACACAGATTCAATGTCGGTTTGAAACAGTATTTCCGGAGGGGAAAAATTCTTCATAACCTTTCCGGTAATATCCCCCGTCTCCGTCTCCAAACCCAATCTCAAAACGCCCCGGTACTCCTTCTCCCCTTCCGTAATCTCCGAAACCCTTTTTGTCGCCGTCCCCAGACAAAGGGGCAACACCCCCGTGGCAAACGGATCGAGCGTCCCGGCATGCCCCACTTTTTTGAGGGAAAGAAGATGACGGATCTTCGCGACCACGTCATGCGAAGTCCAACCCGACGGTTTATCAATGATTAAGAACCCATTCATGATGTTATATTTTTTTGAGTGCTTCCTGAACGGCACCAAGAATTTTCGACTTCACCTCGGCAAGAGAACCAGGCACGGTGCATCCGGAGGCCCGGATATGACCACCCCCCTCAAACCGGGCCGCAATGGAGGCAACATCAACAAAATCCTTGGAGCGGAGGCTCACCTTGTACGTTTGGGGTGAATCCTCCCTGAACTGGATCGCCACCTCTACCGTTCGAATCGACCGAAGGAAGTTGATGAACCCGTCAATATCATCAAGCGCCGCCCCGGTCTCCTTCAACAGGGCCTGACTCACCGTAGCCCAAGCAATCCGTCCATCCGGCGAAAATTCCATAGTCTGAAGGACCTTGCCCAAGGCATGATAACGGGCTACGCTGTAGCTTTCATAAACATTTTTGGCGATGAACCAGGGCTCAGCCCCCAACCGGACCAGTTCAGAGGCGGTCCTCAAAACCTTGTGATTGGTATTCGAATAGCAGAAATTCCCGGTGTCGGTAATCAGGGTGCAGTAGATCGGAATAGCAATCTCTGGCGTGATGGAAACCTTCAGTTTCTTCAGGAGACGATAGACCAGTTCCCCCGTCGAGGGGGCTTTGGGATCGATAAGATTGATGTCGCCGCTCTTTCCACTCTTGATGTGGTGATCCACCACGATGAACCTCCGGATACCGTGACTCTTTTCATAAAATTCCCCGGCCCTTTTTCTTTCCGCGCAATCGACCAGGAAACCGGCATCAAACGGTTCGTCAAGGGTCAGCTCCTTGGAGACAGCCCCGCTCCCGGGGAGAAAGGCGAGGTTTTTGGGAACCCCGTCCCGGCTGTAAATCTTGACCTTTTTGCCAAGAGCCGCAAGGCCTGCTCCCAAAGCGAGCATCGAGCCCAACGCGTCCCCGTCAGGATTCAGATGAGAGGTCACAATAAAGGACTGGCCCTGCCTGATGGCGGTAATGACTTTTTTAAAACTCATGGATTTTCGAGAATAGCTTTTCCGTCTTCTCCCTCAGATCATCGGTTTCATCATAAAAAAACTCGATCTCCGGCACAAAGCGAAGCGACACCCTGCCGGCAAGCACCTTTCTCAAGGAGGAACGCACCTCGGAGAGCCCCAGCTCCACTTCTTCCTTGTCCGCGGCGTCCCGGACAACATAATAAAGCCGGAGAATCCTCAAGTCTTTAGTCAGGCGGGCCTGGGTGATTGTCATCCCTTCCAGACGATCATCCTCCCATTCGGTCAGAAAAAAGAGCATTGTCTCTTGCTTCAGAAGATCCGCCAGACGTTCTGTCCTGTGGGGTGTCGGCATGGTTTGCAAGGCCCCTACAATACCGCGGCGACCTTCTCCATCACAACCGCTTCGATGACGTCGCCAACCTTGATGTCATTATAGTTTTCAATACCGATGCCACACTCCAACCCTTGCGTTACCTCACGGGCGTCATCCTTGAACCGCTTGAGAGAACCGATCTTCCCCTTGGTGATCACCTGTCCGTCTCTCAAAAGGCGAACCTCGGCATTGCGCGAAATCTTGCCATCCACCACGGAACAGCCGGCAATGGTCCCCACCTTGGAGACGGTAAAGGTTTGTCGAACCTCGGCCCGACCGAGGTAGATCTCCTTGAAAGTCGGGGCGAGAAGCCCAGCCATCGCCTTCTTCACATCCTCAACCACCTCATAAATAATGGAGTAGGTCTTGATCTCAATCGCCTCATTTTCAGCCATCTCTCTCGCCATGTTATCCGGACGGACACCAAATCCGATGATAACCGCCTTGGAGGCCTGGGCCAGCGAGACATCCGATTCGGTGATCCCGCCGACCGCACTGTGAATGACCGTCAGCCTCACCTTGTCGGTGGAAAGTTTTGTCACCGCTTCTTTCAGGGCCTCCGCAGAACCCTGAACATCCGACTTGATGATCACCTTCAGTTCCGCTGAGCCGCTCTTCTCCACCTCACCGAAGAGGTCCTCAAGGCTCGCCCGGGCGACCGGTGTCATCTTGAGTTCCCGATCTTTCATCTGGCGATGGCTGGCAATTTCACGGGCATGATCTTCGGAAGTAAGACTGTGGAATGTGTCTCCCGCCCTTGGAACATCGCTCAGCCCCAAAACCTTCACCGGAACCGAGGGACCAGCCTCCTGAATATTCTGCCCCAGGTGATTGATCAGGGCACGGACCTTGCCATAGGTAAACCCGGCAACTAGCGGGTCACCCACCTTCAAGGTCCCTTCCTGAACCAAAACGGTCGCCACAGGACCACGACCTTTGTCCAGGAGGGCTTCCACGATGGAACCCTTCGCCAACTGTTGGGGGTCCGCCTTCAATTCCAAAACCTCCGCTTGCAAGAGGATCATCTCCAGAAGTTGATCGATCCCGGTCCCCTTCTTTGCCGAAACACTAACATAAATGGTATCCCCCCCCCAATCTTCAGGGACAAGAGCCTGTTCCATCAGACCCCGGCGAACTTTGTCCAGATTCGCCTCCGGCTTGTCGATTTTGTTAACCGCGACAAGGATAGGAACATTGGCCGCCTTAGCATGGTTGATCGCTTCTACCGTCTGAGGCATTACCCCGTCATCAGCGGCAACGACCAGGACAACAATGTCGGTCACCTTGGCACCGCGGGCCCTCATCGAGGTAAAGGCCTCATGACCGGGCGTGTCCAGAAACGTAACAAGACCTTTGGGCGTTTGAACCTGATAAGCCCCGATATGTTGAGTAATCCCACCAGCCTCCCCTTCCGCCACTTGAGTTTTTCGGATGGAATCCAGAAGAGTCGTTTTGCCATGATCGACATGCCCCATCACAGTCACCACCGGCGGCCTGGGAATCTTGTTCAGCGAGGCCTCTTCGGTCGTTTGCAGGAGTGATTCCTCCGCAAAGGCGACGTTTTCCACATCATAACCGTAATCATGCGCCACCAGGAGGGCGGTTTCATGATCAATGACCTGGTTTGCCGTTGTCATGACGCCAAGGTCCATCAGTTTTCGGATCAGGTCTCCCAGTTTGATGCTCATCCTTTTGGCCAGTTCACTGACGGTGACATTCCCCTCGACACGGATGACCCGCTTGGTCGCTCTGGGGGTGGTGATTTCTGTTTTTTTAAAACTCTTTCTGGCTAAAATCTTTTTCTTTTTGGAACTGCGCGTTGGTTGAAAGACCCGTTCTAATTTTTCCGGTTCAATTTTGGCATCCAACGTCTCTGTAGGGGCAACAATCTCCGGATCGGCCACAAGGGCCAGCTTTTTTAAGCCCCCGGATCTTTCGATCATCTCCATATCCAGTTCGGCCTTGGTTTTCTTCCGGGCTACTTTCTTGATCTTGGCTTTCTCTTCGACGAGGGCTGGTCCAACCAACGGTTTGAGTAAGGGAGAGGCCCCTTTCTGCCCCTCTTTGGCTGGCGATGAAACCGCCTCCGCCTTGGAAGGCTCGGGTGAATCACCCTTGGGTGAACCACCCTTGGCAGAAGTCTCTTTGTCCGGAGCGACAGTTTTTGTCTCCGCAGGCGGGGGAGCCGCCGGCACCTCGACCACCGTCACCCGGCGCCGGATGACGGTCGATTTGACCCGCTTTTCGTTGAGAACTTCTTTTGTTTCCATTTTTCCTTTTAAACTTTCTCCTCTCCCTCCTGACTTGTCAAGGGAGCTGTCCCTTCACCGGCCTCAGGCAAAGGGGCCGCCTCTGCCGGAGCCGGTGTTACCGGAACCGGTATTACCGGAACCGGGGCTGGCTCTTCTTCCTCCTCAACAATCAACCCCTGTTTTTTCTTTTCAACATATTCTTTGGCTGCCTTCTGGATCTCTTCAAGCCGATTTTTTGAAAAACCGGGGATTCGTTCCAACTCTTCAAAAGTTGAGTTCGCAATCTGCTCCGGTGTCCGAAACGCCTGCGAATAGAGGATCGTCGAAACCCCCTCATCCACACCCAACCCCTTGACCAGAATTCTCTTGGCCCGCTTGGCCATCTCATCCAACTTAGTCTCGCTGTAGATATCAATATTCCAGCCGACCAACTCGGCCGCCAGCCGGACATTTTGTCCCTTTTTGCCGATCGCGAGCGACAGTTGATCATCCGGCACAACCACCTCCATGCAACGATCCTTTTCCCGGACAATCACCCGGCTCACCTCGGCAGGGGCAATCGCATTACAGACGAACTTTGCCGAGTCCGGATCCCAGGAAACGATGTCGATCTTTTCGCCCCGGAGCTCCTGGACCACACTCTGAACCCGGGATCCCTTCATCCCAACACAGGCCCCGACCGGATCGACGTCATGGTCCTTGGAATAAACCGCGATCTTGGAACGGGCCCCCGGTTCCCTCGCCGCCTTTTTGATCTCAACAATCTTCTCGGCAATCTCAGGGACCTCCATCTCAAAAAGTTTCATCAAGAGGCCGTTAGATCGACGGGAAAGGATCACCTGCGGGCCGCGTGAAGAGCGGTCGATCGCTAGAAAATAGACCTGGATTCTGTCATTCGGCTTGAAATTTTCGCTCCGCACCTGTTCCTTGACCGGAACAATCGCCTCGGTCCGGCCAAGGTCAACGATCAGATTCCCCTTCTCCACCCGGCGGACAATGCCGGTGATCAATTCACCGACACGATCCTTGTATTCATTATAGACAATGTCCCGTTCCGCATCCCGAATTTTCTGAATGATCACCTGTTTGGCCGTCTGCGCGGCAATGCGGCCCAGAAACTTGTTGTCCAGTTTTTCACCGATGGAATCCCCAACTTGGGCCTCCGGATCGAGTTTATGCGCCTCTCCCATGGTGATCTCAGTCAATTCGTTTTTGACCTCTTCGACAACCGTCCGGAACTGGAAGATCTCAACCTCTGCCGTTTCCTCATTATAACGGGCCTCTATTTCCCGAACCTGCCCGTACTTCTTCCGGGCCGCCGTCAGCATCGCCGACTCGATCGCCTCGATCAGGGTTGCCTTGGGGATCCCCTTGTCCTTGGAAACCTGCTCCATCACCTTCGTCAGATCTTGAAACATCTTAAGATTCCTCCTTACAAAATAAAAAAGTGGGCCATCCTTTGCCCACTTCTGGTTACCAAACCAAAAATGTGGGGGGACTATAGCTCTTTTAAGGAGGTTGGCAAGTGGAAATTTCTAAAAAATTTCTACCATTTCCCCCTCCCGCCAAACGGCCGGTGGGCAGGCCCGCCTTGCGTCGAGGCAGGCGCTTTTTGATAGAAATCCAGGATAATTTGGGTTAATTGGGGGGGATGATGGTTCGGTCATTATCCCCCTCTCCCTCACCCTCTCCCACCAGGGGAGAGGGTAGAAAATTTCCCCTCCCTCGATGGGAGGGGATGAAGGGGAGGGTGATCCTTTTTCTCTTCCTCCTCGCCACCTCCTGCGGTTCTTCATCAGACGTGACGGGGGAGTTGGTCTTGAACGGCGGGGCGACGGAGACGGAGGGGTTGACCGTCACCGCCACGCTGACCGGCTCTTCGGAGAAAGACAACATTACCGCCTATATTCTCTCTGAATCTTCCGAGGTTCCCACTCTGGATTCTTCCTTATGGATCAGTGTCGATCCGGCCAACCCTGTCACGGTGGAGAGTTCTTTTAATCTCTCTCCGGCGGTGGGGAATCATATTATCTATGCCTGGTTGAAGGATGCCCAGGGGAATATCTCGGACGAGATAACCGCTTCGATTACGGTTCAGTCCCCTCCGGGGGGGATTACCGGGGCGATTACCATTAATAGCGGGGCTACCTATACCAGCACCAGAGAGGTCAGTTTGGTGCTTTCGGGGTTGAGTGAGGGGTCAATTACGGGGTATTTGGTCTCGGAGGATAAGAATGCGCCGGGGGTGAATGCGGGGGGGTGGGTGAGTGCGAGTTATTCACCCTCTCCCTCACCCTCTCCCATCAAGGGAGAGGGGATAAAAAAGAATCCTTCTGAATCTCCTCCCCCCTTGTGGGGGAGGATAAAAGGAGAGGGGGTCGCGAGCACCTCCGGCTTCTCCAAGACTCTCTCCTACACCCTCTCGGCTACTGATGGATTAAAAACTGTTTACCTGCACCTCAAGGACTCTGATGGAAGAAGGAGTAGTTCCAGTGCGACCATCACCCTGGATACCACCCCTCCTCAAGGGACACTCTTGATTGATGGTGGGAATAAACTAACGCTGGAGTCTGATGCGGATGTTTCCGAAAGTGTCACGGTAACAGACAATACGGGAATCATTGCGTATCTCTTCTCCACCGATGCTACCCCTCCCTCCGTCTCTTCCAGTTCCTGGGTTGCGGTGACTTCAACCAGTTCACTCACCCAATCCCAGAACACCACCCTTTCTTCTCCGATGAAAGGCAAAAAGACCCTTTATGTCCATCTCAAAGACAAGGCGAACAACATCCAAACCCTCTCGGATGAGATTGAGGTGTTGAGGATTTTGACTTCATCTGCTGGAGACAGTATTGGTCAATACACTTCAATAGTGGTCAACAGCTCAGGGTCTCCATTTATATCTTTGTACAGAGTTAATGCAGGTGATTTACTTTACAGTTATCTCGATAATAATGGCCAACTGAGTGGAAATCCCGTTGACACCACCGGAGATGTCGGCGCCGGCACATCCATCGCTATTGATTCCAACGGCAAGCTCCATATCGCCTATCGGGACACGACCAACAGTACCTTAAAGTATGCCACCAACAAGAGCGGTTCCTGGGTCCCAGAAACAGTTAAGGTCGGTGGCGTTGATGAGGCGGGGGGGGTATTTCCTTCGATTGCTGTTGATGCGAGTGGAACCGTTCATATTAGTCACAATGCCTCAAACCGTATAAAATATGTTACGGGCGCATCAGGAAATTGGAATTCTCAAATAATACTAGATAACGGTGGTCTTTTTGGTCAGTTTAATTCCCTGGCTCTCGATAATAACAACAAGATTCATATCAGTGGGTTCTCTGACGGTCTTTACCACGCCTCAAATAGTTCGGGTTCATGGCAATCGGAATTAGTTTCTTCAAACGCAGGGGGGGGGGGGCTCTTTGTCAGTTCAGTAAACTCTATTTACATTGCCTTTGTGGCCACAGGAGGATCTTTGAAGTTAGCAACAAACAAGGGAACTGGATGGTCAACAGAAATGGTTGATACTACTGTTAATAACGGTTGGAGTAAAGGGCGTGCCGATTCGAAGGGGTTCGTTCATATTGTCTACTACGACTCCACCAACAAAGACCTCAAACACGCCACGAACCTGACCGGTTCTTGGGTGACCATGACCCTGGATTCAACCGGGGATGTCGGGAACTACTGTGACATTGCGATTGATTTGAATGACAGACTACATATCTCTTATTACGATGCGACGAATGGGGATTTGAAGTACGCGACGACAGCCGATTGATGGTTCGACCCTGCTCACCATGTCCTGTCTCCCCCTCTCCTTAGTCCTCTCCCACCAGGGGAGAGGAACCTCACTTTTCCCCTCCCCCTTGATGGGGGAGGGTCAGGGAGAGGGTGAGAAAACTATTGGGGGACACAGGAAAAATCACACGAAAGGCCGGCCGCAAGACAGGTGGTCAGGTAACTATTACAAATGACCGCCGGGCTTAGATTGCTTGGGTTTAGATCATCCTGAACCACCATCACCTCGTCAATAAGCCCGTTAAAGACATTATCATACGATGTGGCAACTCCGGAGCAATCCTCGAACCGGTAATCACACCACCTCCGGGAAGCCCCGATTCTCGCCTCAGCAAGAGTATTCACAGACCCCAGAGTATCATCCTTAAACGTAATCACCCTTTGCGGTTGTCCATCCATATAAAGCCTGATACTGGAGGCTTTCACCAAAACTGAACCGGTATAACTCACCGCCACGTGGTGCCAGTTGGTGTCCGCTATCGTCGCCTCCGTCCCGACCTCGATCATAAGTTGGGTGTTGCTATTCTGCTGTCTCATAATAAAATCTAACGTATCGGGAACCCTGTCATTACCAATATTACCCCCTGAATGAATAGCAAAATAGTAACCTGTACCCGACGGGTATGTCATATCCATCTTGGAAAAAATGGTCTCGTCGGTGGATGAGTCGATGGAATTACGCCTGACCCAGCCCTCAATCATAAAAGAGGAACCATTATCGAATCTTAGATCAGGCGCATCGCTGAGGTTCACGTAGTCGTTCCAATCATCCAACGAAAGGGCTGACCCGTTAATACCGGTTGTCCTGCCAAGTTCATTCACTAACTGCCCATTAATTGTACCGATCGAATCAACAGCAGCCCCCGAGGCCTCATCAAAAGACCACCAAGAGGCAGAACCGGAACCGAGCGTGGAAAAGGTGCGGGTGGCCCGCTGAGGATCGGTGTCATTGGAGATAGCGCAACCGGTTCCGGAGGGACAGATACGGAGGCGGTAACCTCGGCTTGTTGTAATAACAGCTGGGTTTCGTTCTTCTACATAGTACCACGAACCTAAAGAATTTTTCTTAGGCTCGCTAAGAGGTTCCATATTCATGCGATCGAAATTAGCATCTGTAAAAATCCCATTATTATTGTCATCCCTATCAAACCTCACATCATAATTCAAATCCGGATACATCAATTTCCCAACCGGATCTTTTTCACTTCGCCACGCAAAGAGTGCCTTTGTGGGGGGCAGTGGGAGGTTAAGGGTTGGCATCAGAATAATCGGGGATTTGGGGTCGGGACATGTCGTGCCGGTTGGGTCGTTGCGACGACAGTCTCTACGGATTTCGTCTTCCGTCAACGCCTTGTTATAAACCGATACCTCGTCGATCGCCCCCTTGAAAGAATTGGCCCCAACCCTCCGACCGATCTCCGCCATCCCTGGAACGGTATTCCAACCCTTCTCCTCCTCAGAAATCAGCACCCCGTTCCAATAAATCCTGACCATCTTCCCATCGTAGGTGTAACCCAA